>JASHXW010000360.1 GCA_030043395.1 Streptosporangiaceae bacterium | reverse complement strand
ACTGTCCTGGCTGGCATACCCGCCTTTGACCACGACCATGAAGGAGACCGGAACTGCGATGATTGTCTGGTTGGCCACATCAGGTGGCCGGGCAACCGGGAGAAGACCATGTCCCCAGGCGGCGGTGAGAATGTCGGCACTAGCAACGGTGGCTCAGGCGGCGGATCCTCTGGCCCGGTCTACGGCTCGAACAGCGGTCCGGGCACTGCGGCGGTTACCGGAACTGGCGGTGGCGGGGCTAACTCCGATCCCGCTTTCGGAGTGTTCGGCTGGGTCAACGCGTGGCGGCCGTTGCGCCAAGTGCGGGGGATGTGGATCTGGCAGGGCTGGCTGGATCGTCTTATGACATGTTCGCGCGGATGATGCTTGTCCGGACTCCGGGTTATGGTGCGCTAGCGCTTTCGGCTGTCGCGGGTTTGAGGTCCGTGGCGGCTTTGCCTGTCCCGTCCATGTAGAGCGGGACGGAGTTGTGCTCGTGGGTGATCTTCCAGGCTCCGCTGGTCCTGCGGAGGCAGACGGTCTCGCGGAACCACAGGTCAGTGTGCTCGCCATCGGTTCTGGTGCCGGTTATGTGGTTGAGGCTGTGGGAAAAGGCAAGGTCCGCGCTGGCCGTGATGGTGAGGTCGCGCAGTTCGTAGCCGATCGGGCCTTGCCAGGTCCCGTACCAGTACTCGAGTCCGTCGCTGTCCTGGGCCTGTGGTCCAGTGCTGGCCAGCGGTGGTGCGAGGTCGAACTTGAGCATGTCGGGCGCATAGGCAGCGATGGACCCGCCGACGTCCTTTGCGCGGATGGCCTCGGCGCGGTCGGTGAGCAGTGCGTAGATCGCGAATTCCTCCTGTGAGGCGCTAGCCAGCGTGATTGGTCCTTGCCCGGCGCGGGAGGATCGGGCAGTGCCGGCGTGGGTGAGGTAGCGCCGCAGGCTGTCCAGCGCCACCCGCAGGCCGGCCGCCATTCCGTCGATCTCGGTGTCCCATTCGCTGCCCGCGCCGAATCCGGTCATGACCATGCGGACGACGCAGGTGCCGCCGGCGCGGGCCTGGATGAGCCACTCGGTTGCCAGGAGGGCGGCGGAGCCGCTGGCTAGTTCCCACCGCGACTCCTCGGCGAACCGGCGTGGCGGATCCCAGCCGGTTATCGTCCCGTAGATGCGACCTGTTCCAGTGCCCATGTCGTAGGAGAAGATGCCGCCCTCGCGCTCTTCGACGTCGGTCGGCTGCATCCAGGCGGTGATGCCGGGACCAGTCGCGATGGCGTCCCACACTTGCTCGGGCGTGCCGGGCACCTCGACTTCCTGGTCGATGGCACGGGAGTTCGGGGCGCTGGTCCCGTCAGTGGTCATCCGGGTCTCCTTCAGGCCGGGGGTGGGCCGCGACCAGCAGGCGGTGCCAACGGCCGCCGGGTGCGGATTCGTCGTGGTAGCGCGAGGCCAGCGAGGTGACCGCCGCGGCAAGTTCTTCGGCAAAGGCGGCGCGGTCGGCCGCGGTCCCGAACCGGATTTCGGCGTCAATCGCCAGCACGGCCAGGCGTTTGTCCTGTTGGTCCGCGCTCCGGGTCAGTCCTGCGACCTCGCGGATGATCCGGGCACCCAGCGCGATCAGGTATCGGGCGGACAGCCGGTCCGACACTCTGGCCGGATCGCTGGCGGCGTCACCAAGCGCACCGGGCGAGATGACGTACGACGCCGCGGTGGCGGCGAACAGCCGCTCCGTCAGCCCGCCCCAGTGACGCTCTGCGACCTGCCGCACAAGCTCGTGGGCCTCCAGCGCACGCAGATGGTAATGGACCTTCTGGCGGCTGAGTCCGGTTCGCGCGGCCAGCGTTGCCGCCGACCCGGGCTCGGCCAGGGCCGCCAGCAGCCGGGCCCGTACCGGATCTAGCGCTACGGCGGCCGCGGCGGGGTCGTCGATCACTTCCAGGTCCGGCATGCCCACTAGGCAACCATTGACAAATATTATTGTCAAGGTAACCAACTGATGCTGCTGTACTAGGCGCGCAGTACATTCCTGGTCACAACGGTAGAGGTGAGGCTTAACCCGCAGATGAGTTGTCCCTCACGCGCTCTGCACGGCGCAACCGCCACGTTCGTTGTCGGGCGGAACGTTCGATCCCTCAGTCGCGGTTCGCATCCTGCGGCTGGACCTCGTCTTGCTCGTGCCTCTCGATGGCAGCGTTGCCCTGCTCGATGTCCTCAATCGACCGCCCGGTTTCCTTCAGGTAGGCTCGCGTGTCGTCACCGCCCAGGTGCTGGCGCCGGATGCGCACCCACTGGGGGATGCCGATGCATGCGGCGGAGATCAGAACTCCGAGCACAATGGCGACTATCGTGCTGGTGGTCAAGACAAGTGCCTCCGATAAAAGTGGACCTGTCGGGCTGGCTGACCGGGCATGTGGGGCCAATCCTAGTTCAGCCAGGCGGCTTACCCATCGCGCCGTTCCTGCGCTGTTGCCGTTAAGCCCCGGCATGCTGGGTGGAATCGGGCATGTCACGGCAGGCTGCCGGCACGGTAGCGTGGGCCCGGTGAGCAGGGTGCACGACATGGGCGGGCAGACCGGATTCGGGCCTGTCCCAGTAGAGGATGACGGGCAGTTTTTCCACGCTGACTGGGAAGCCCGGGTATACGCGATCGTCAGGGTCTTGCAGCGGCGCGGGGTAATCAATGCCGCATTCGATGATCTCCGCGACGCTATCGAGCGGATTCCGCCTGCGGAGTACCTAACCATGTCCTATTACGAACGCTGGCTGCGGGCGGCCGAGATGCTGCTGGCCGAGCGGGACCTGCTGGCCGATGAGTAGGTTCGCCGCTGGCGCCCAGGTGCGAGCCCGGGTAGCAGATCCTGACGGTCACACCAGGCTGCCGCAGTATGCCCGCGGTCACGTAGGCGAGGTCGTCGAGGTCCGGGCAACCTGGCAGCTACCCGACGAGGCCGTGCGCGGCGTGTTCCGTGCCGAGCCGGTCTACGCCGTGCGCTTCGATGCGGCTGAGCTGTGGGGTTCGGGGTCGCACTCAGTGATCCTGGACCTGTGGGAGTCCTACCTGGAGGAGGCACCTTGAGCGGCGGGCACGGCGAGCTTCCCGTGGCAGCAAGGGTCCGCAGGCTCGAAGAGCGCCTGATCGCCACCGGGCTGGCGACCGACGCGGAACTCGACGAGATCCTCGAGCGGGTGTTCACCTCGGCCTCACCGGTCAATGGCGCCCGCATGGTCGCCCGTGCCTGGAAGGATCCGGGCTACCGTGATCGCCTGCTGGCTGACGCCAACGCGGCGGCCGCAGAACTTGGCTTCGGCCCTGGCACCCAGGGCTACCTGCTCAAAGTGGTTGAGAACACGCCAGCCGTGCACAACATGATCGTGTGCACGCTGTGCTCGTGTTACCCGACGGCGCTGCTCGGCCCCTCGCCGAGCTGGTACAAGAGCTTCGCCTACCGGTCGCGGGCGGTGCGCGAGC
>JASHXW010000359.1 GCA_030043395.1 Streptosporangiaceae bacterium | reverse complement strand
AGCAGCAGGGCGCCGACGAGCAGCAGGGCGCCGACGAGCATGGACAGGGCGTAGGAGCGCACGAAGCCGGTCTGGACCCGCCGAAGCCGGCCCGAGCTTCCGCCCATGGCCGCTGCGATGGTATTAACAAGGCCGTCCAGGCCACGGTTGTCGAAGAAGACGGACAGCCTGGTCAGCCACTGCCCGGGACGCATCAGCACCGACTCGTTGAACGTGTCGCCATACAGGTCCCGGCGCGCGGCCACAGTGATCAGGCTGCCGCGGGGCGCCGTGACCGGCACTTCGCGTCGCCCGTACATGGCCCACGCCCCGGCCGCCGCCACGATGACGAGCGCCAGCGTGATCAGGCTGAGCGGGGTGAAGAACGAGGCCCAGCCGCCGCCGTCCGCTCGCGGGGGCGTGCCCACGATCGGATGCAGGAACCCGATCAGCCGGTTGCTCAGCATCAGGAAGCCGCCGGCGCACAGCGAGCCGACCGCCAGGATGATCATCGGGCCGGTCATCACCGGCGGCGACTCGTGCGGGTGAACGCCTTCCTCCCAGCGCGGCTTGCCGCCGAAGGTCATCAGCATCACCCGGGTCATGTAGAACGCGGTGATGACAGCGCCGATCAGCGCCGCCGTTCCCAGCAGGTCCCCCGACGTGCCGCCCTTGTTGAAGCAAGCCTCGATGATCGGGTCCTTGGTGAAGAAGCCGGAGAACGGCGGGATGCCGATGATTCCCAGGTAGCCGAAGGTAAAGGTCACGAAGGTGATCTTCATGGCCGTGGCCAGGCCGCCGAAGCGGCGCATGTCGACCTCGTCGTGCATGCCGTGCTTGACCGAGCCCGCGCCGAGGAACAGCCCGGCCTTGAAGAACCCGTGCGCCAGCAGGTGCGCGATCGCCAGCGCGTACCCGATCGGCCCGAGGCCCGCGGCGAGCATCATGTAGCCGATCTGGCTCATCGTGGAACCGGCGAGCGCCTTCTTGATGTCGTCCTTGGCGCATCCGATGATCGCGCCGAACAGCAAGGTCGCGGCGCCCACGATCGTGACGACCAGCCTGGCATTAGGCGACAAGTTGAAGATCGGCGCCGAGCGCACGATCAGGTACACGCCCGCGGTCACCATCGTCGCGGCGTGGATCAGCGCCGAGACGGGCGTCGGGCCCTCCATCGCGTCAAGCAGCCACGACTGCAGCGGCAGCTGCGCCGACTTGCCGCAGGCACCGAGCAGCAGCAGCAGCCCGAGCGCGGTGAGCACCCCAGGGCTCGCCTTATGCGCGGCGCCGAACACGCCGGTGAAGCTGACCGTCCCGAACTGCGCGAACATCAGCATGATGGCCAGGGACAGCCCGACGTCGCCGACGCGGTTGGCTATGAACGCCTTCTTCGCCGCGACCGCGGCCGCCGGCTTGTACTGCCAGAAGCCGATCAGCAGGTAGGACGCCAGGCCGACGCCTTCCCAGCCCGCGTACAGCGCGAGGTAGTTGTCGGCTAGGACGAGCAGCAGCATCGCGGTGATGAACAGGTTCAGGTAGCCGAAGAACCTGCGGCGCTCCGGGTCTTCCGCCATGTAGCCGACGGCGTAGATGAGGATGAGCGACCCGACGCCGGTGATGAGGAGCACGAAGCAGATCGACAGCGGGTCAAGGCGCAGCCCGAGCGGGACGTGGAAGCGCCCGATCGCCGGGATCCAGTTGTAGACGGTTACCTCGCGGCTGCGCTGCGACGCGGGGTAGCTGAGCATCACGCCGAAGGCGATCGCGCCGTAGACGAACGCCCCGACCGCCGTCAGGCAGCCGAGCCAGTGACCCCACCGGTTCGTGGCCTTGCCGCCGAGTAGCAAGATGACCGCCCCGGCGGCGGGAAGCAAGAGCAGCAGCCAGGCGTAGCGCTGCACGCCGACGGCGGGCAGCGTGGCCAGGGCCGTGGCCGGCTTGGCCAGCGTGCCCGCGATTGAGCCCGTCACTGCCTGCCCTCCAGGTCCTCATTCGGTGCAGCTGCGCCCACAGGTGGCGCTGCTGTCCCACATGACACAGTCGTTCCTAGGCCCGGGCGAACCTGGGCCGGCCTGCTCAATACTTCAGCAGGTTGGCGTCGTCGACCGACGCCGACCTGCGGGAGCGGAAGATCGAGGTCAGGATCGCGAGCCCGACCACGACCTCGGCCGCCGCGACGACCATCACGAAGAACGCGATGATCTGGCCGTTGAGCCCGCCATGCAGGCGGGCGAACGCGATGAAGGCCAGGTTGACGGCGTTCAGCATCAGCTCGACGCACATGAAGACGACCAGCGCGTTCCTGCGCACCAGGACGCCCACGCCGCCGATGATGAACAAGATGACCGCGAGCCCGACGTAAGCCCCTGGGCTGATCACGCTTCCTCACCATCCTCGTCTGCCTGGCCGGCGGCCGGCCCGAAGTCCTCGCCATGCGATCGGGCAGCCCCGTTCTGTCCCTGCTCAGGGGCGTCGCCGGCCTCCTCGACGTGGTGATCCTCCTCGAGGACCTCGCCGCCGATCGCCGGCCTGGCCGCGCCTGACCCGGCTACGGTGGCGCGGGCCGCGAGCACCTGGCTCACCGACACCCGCGAGTAGCTTCCGTCAGGCAGCAGCGCGGGCATGTCCACCGCGTTGTGCTGCGCGTAGGTGCCCGGGCCGGGCAGCGGCGTCGGATGCGCGCCGGCGACCCGGCGGCGGGACAGGACTCGCTGCGTGGGCTTGGGGCTCAGCCGCTCGCGGTGCGCGAGCACCATCGCGCCGAGCGCGGCAGTGATCAGCAGGGCGCTCGTTGCCTCGAACGGG
>JASHXW010000358.1 GCA_030043395.1 Streptosporangiaceae bacterium | reverse complement strand
TTGCTGCTGGGAGCTGGCCTGGGACTGACCGGGGACACCGCCCTGCCCAGAGCCTGACCACTGCTGCTGTCCCTGGTCCGCCTGCTGCTCCTGCCCTGGCGTCGCGGACTGCTGCGGAACCGTCTCGCCTGGATGGGCGGTCTGCTGAGAACTGCCCCGCTGGTCAGGCGCGTCCTTATCTGGCGTGCTGGTCATGTGATCCCCCGATACATGCCTGCCTTCGCCTCGACGGCGATAAGCGGCAGCTTCCCACTGAGCAGCCGCTAGGCGTACCCGCGTTCGTACCCGCCGCGCAGCACAGGACACATCCGCGGCTCCGCAGTGGTGGGCGGGACTGGCGGCGCAGTGCCCACGGACTACCTTTCCTGCGGACTGCACGTATCGGCGATGGCGCTATCGGCCGTGGCAGCCGACACATTGAAGGCGGGGCCGGCGTCGTTGCGCGGCATTTGAGCGCAGATGGCCCGCCTGAGCTCGGCGGCGTCCGGGAGATCGAGCCTGGGCAGGCTCGCCACCAGCGCCGGGATCGCGTCTGGCCCCAGCCGCGCGACCTCCCCGACGTCGAGGTGCTGTCCGTGTTCAGCGCGACGGAGATTTGTCTGAGCGACGACGGCAGCGGGATTGCCGATTCCCCATGCGCAGATAATCACCAGGCCCGAGACGATCAGAGCGGCCGGGAACTGCTTGCGCGCCAGCCCTCGCTTGAACAGCGTCGCCCCGAGCACCGCGAAGACGACTCCGATCCAGAATGCCGCGACGAGGCATGCCAGGCGCAGCATGGTGAGGCCGAACGCCGCCTCGTACAGCTGCAACCGCCGGATGGCCACGACCACCACGCCGATCGTGAGAACCACGGTCAGTCCGCAAAGCCCCGTGACCACGCGGTGCGAGGGATCTGCGCAAGCACGTACGCCGAGCAGGACGAGCAGCGTGATGCCCGCGCAGGCAAGCAACTGGAAGAAGCCGCTGCGAGCGTACTGAGCGTAGGTAAGGCCGTGGGTCTGAAGGACATAGCGCCCGCCGGCCGAAAGGGCCACGAACTGGGCACCGACGAACGCCGCGTAGAGCGCGCACAAGCCGCCGAGCATGACAGATGCCTCGACTGTGCCTAGTGCCGGGGCGGACGGCAGCGCAGGTGACGGCCGCTTCGCGCTGGCCGCCCGGGCGAGCCCCACGGCCAGCCAGGCGCCAGTCACGATGAGCGCTAGATGCTCAAGGATGGCGGTTAGGTCGAACCACGACCGGAAGATCGGGTCAGCCCACGCCAGCAGCGCTCCGACCGTGAGTATCAGTGGCGCGCTGAGCAAGGCGCCGCGCGCGATGGCTACCAGGCGCTTGCTCGCTGCTCCTGTCGCTGGCCTGCCGTCAGGCCGGAACATGCCCGGAGCGAGATAGACGTGGCCGATGGCGGTCGCAAGCCTGATGCCGAGGGCCGGGAACGTAACGCTTGGCCCCGTCCCGTCAGCTCCTAGCGCGACGCCAGCCAGGAGCAGGAATGCTATTGCGACGGTGGTGGGGGCGATCACCCAGGGACTGGTCCTGAAGGTGAGGATCAGCCCGAGCACGGGAGCGGCGACTAGCAGCAGACGTCCGGCTGATCCCCGAACCCGGCCACCCCAGATGATCGCGGCGCTTGCGATCACTAGCCAGCTAGTTCCGGCGATCGTGGCTAGGCCGCTGTGAGCGGCGATATCAAAGGCCGCACCGCATGCAATGGCTCCAGCGACCACGCGACGGTCCGCGCGCTCGCGAACGGTGAGGCTGCCGGCGTAAGCGCTGGCTTGTTGCGGGGCCCAAGCGGATGCCGAGGGCAGTTGGTGCGAGGGCTTTTCAGGCACGGTCGGATCCATGCTGGTCCCTTCAAAGGTGATGTCGCCATCGCGCGGTCAGCCGATGGGAGCGGCAGCCGCGACGTTTGCCCGCTGGGGCCTACCCGCAGGAGCGGGCCTGCGCTGGTGCGTTATGAGCCCGGAAGTTCGACAGTGACCTGGCAGCCACCCGGCGATCGCGGTTCAGCCCGGATCGAGCCGCCGTGCAATTCGACGATCGATCGCGCGATCGCCAGTCCGAGACCGGCACCTCCGGCTCCGGAGTCTCGCGCTGTGTCCACGCGGTAGAAGCGCTCGAAGATACGCTCGAGGTCCTGTGCTGGCACGCCTTCGCCCTGATCGCATACATCGATCCGGACGCCACCAGGCGTGGGCGTGCCGCGAACCCTGACCTCTCCGCCGGCCGGGCTGTGCCGCACGGCATTGACGAGGAGATTGGTCAGGACTTCGTGGATCCGCCCGGCATCGCCGGCCCCGATGAGCCCGCTGGCGGACTCACACGTGATCCGCACGTCGGCCTTGATGGGGCGAACTTCGTCGGCAGCATCCTCGATGACTTCGCCGACCATGAAGCTCTGCCGGTCGATCGTGACCGCCCCGGACTCGAACTGCGACAGCTCAAGCAACTGGTCGACCAGCCTGCTCAGCCGCTCGGTTCCCCTGAGCATCGCGGATACCGCGTCCGTGTCGAGTGGTTCCACCCCATCTGCCAGGTTCTCCAGGCGGGCGCGCAGGGCGGCAATCGGGGTCCGCAGCTCATGACTGACATTCGCGACGAGTTCCTGCCGCTGCCGCTCGACCTCCCCGAGCTTTGCCGCCATCGTGTTGAAGGACCTGGCAAGGCTGCCTACCTCGTCCCGAGCGGTCTCAGTGACCCGCTGGCTGTAGTCGCCATTGGCCATCGCACGGCTCGCCGAGACCATCTCCCTGAGCGGCTGGACGATGCCGTGCGCCAGTAGCTGGATCACGACGAGGGAGACGACGATGCCGGCGCCGAAGGCGTAGCGCGACTGCAGGCCTAGGTCGAGCGAGGCGAAGATCGCCCCGACCGTCGCCACCACCGCCCCGACGACAACGAGGCCTAGCTTTACCTTGATCGACCGGACCCAGTCGAGCGGGCGCGGCCGAACGCGCCACCGCGACATCATCGGCCGTGCCCGTCTGCGCCGGCGTAGCCGACGCCGTGCACCGTCTCTATGACATCCGCGCCGAGCTTGCGCCGGACTGCGCGCACATGCGAGTCCACCGTGCGCGGACCTGAGCCGTCGCGATAACCCCATACCTCGGCGAGCAGTTCCTCTCGCGTTCGGACCACGCCAGGAGATAGCAACAGGTATGCGAGCAGGTCGAATTCTGTCGCCGTCAGCCCCACAAGCTGGCCATTCAGCCGCGCCCTGCGGCGCGGCAGGTCAACTTCGACGGTCCCGGCGCGCAGGAGTCGGTCAGCGCCTGGATAGTCCGCGGACCGTTCCGCCCGGCGAAGCAGCGCGCGGACCCGGGCGTTGAGCTCGCGCATGCTGAATGGCTTGCAGAGGTAGTCGTCGGCACCGACCTCAAGACCTACCACTAGGTCCGTTTCCGATCCGCGGGCCGTCAGCATGATCACCGGCACCTGTCGTTCGCGCTGGATCCTGCGGCAGACCTCCAGGCCGTCGAAGCCAGGGAGCATCAGGTCGAGAATGACGACATCTGGCCGCGTCGAGGAAACCACCTCGACGGCACGTGGGCCGTCCGGCGCGACACTCACCAGATGGCCGTCGCTCCGCAGGCGTGCTGCTATCGCCGCCGCTAGCTCGGCCTCGTCCTCCACGACCACGATCTTCGCCATAGCCAGAAATTAGCCGCTGCAGCGTGAAGATTTCGATATCGCAGCTGTGAAGATGTGGTGCAGATCGGGCGGGCCGACTAGGCGGACTTAACCGGCGGGCGGTGCTCTCGCAGTAGCGGGCAGGAGGTGTTGGAGTACTTCAGCGTCAATTTGCCCTGGACGTAGGCCCAGGAACAGGTGCATTCGGCGGGCACGCGCTCCGTGGTAACCACGCCATCGGGGACACCGGAACGTGCGGATGGGTCGTTACGCTCGCGGAACGGCTCCCCGTGCAGTTCCAGCGCGTCACCGGTAGTGGTGACCTGCTGCAGCATGCCATCACGCAAGGCCAGGTACTCCATCGCACGAGAATTCTACCGGCCTTCAGTCGGATCTCACTCATGCCGAATTCACACGTAATTCGAGGAGGACCTAGAGGTTATTCCCCGACGATGGGCGCGTGAGCGATGTGACCGGTGCGAAGGCCGCGTGGACTCGGGGTGGCTGGACCCTGGTCGAGGTCGCGTTCTCGGTTGTCGCGTTCGCCATGCTGTGCGTTGTTATCCTGCGGACCGCGCCGTTCATGCCAGAGCCTGACGACCAGGCCTACCGGGGCTCGATCGTCGCGATGACCGACGGTGACTTCCTGACGCTGTCCACCGCGCAGGTCAGGGCCCTATCCGCGCAGGTTGCCAGGATGGGAGGGGGAGGGGCAGGGCTTATTCAGTCGGCGTGCGGCAAGTCCGGCGGGCCGTGCGGGGGCGTGGTGCAGGTCGGCCGCGGCGTCACGCGCCTGCCCAACGGAGAGGGGTTCATCCAGGGCATTGCCCAGTGGGTGCAGCTGCCCGGCGGGCGGTGGATCAGCGAGAAGGATCCTGGCTTCCCGTTCCTTGCCGCGGCGTTCCAGGCACTTGGGATCATCCGCTGGGACCAGTTGTTCTACGGTGCGCTCGCTTGCGTGGGCCTGTTCTTCGGGGCGCGGCGATGGCTTGGCCGCTTCGGCGGCGCCGCGGCAGTCGGCCTGTACTGCACCTCCGGTGCGGCGATGCTGTGGGGCTGGCGCGACTACATGCCGACGTTCACCGATGCCTCGCTGATCGCGGCAGGCACCGGGGCGCTGTTGTGGGCGGTGCTCGCCATCGAAGCCAGGCCGAGGTGGCGCACGCTCGCAGGGCTGGCCGGCTTCGTGGCGCTCGAAGCGGCGGCGTTCACCCGCTACACCGACGTCCTGGTGCTCGGCTGCGCTGTGGTTGCGGTGGCCATCGTGGCCTGGCGAGGCGGGTCGGCTCGGGTGTCGCGTTCCGCGCTGTGGTGGTGGCTTGGCTCCGTGGTGGTGTTCTGCGCCGGCGTGGCCCTGTTCGATGACGTCGTGTACGGGGGGCCGCTGCAATCCGGATACCGGCCAGGAGAGATCCAGTTCAGCTTTAGTGCCATCGGACCGAACATCCGGTACATGCCTGCGCACCTGATGCAAGCGATGCCCGTGCTGGTGCTCGGCCTGACCGCGCTGGCGTGGATCCTTGCCGAGCGGGCCAGGCTGCGCGGCGACGGAGAGCGCGCGGTTGCCGCGCGCACGGATCTCTGGGTGGCCGTGGCGCTGTTCGCCTCATGGTTTGCCATCTGGGGCTTGTATGCCGCATATACCTGGACCACCGCCCCGGGCGGAACGACGCTGCAGCTGGCCAGGTTCTACGTTCCGGCGCTTGGCGCGATCTCGCTGCTCGGCGCCTGGCTGATCACCCGGGTACCGCGCAGGGAGGCGCTGCCGCCGCTCGCCGCCGTGGTCTGCGCGGTGGTGATCGCCGGGATGTTCGTCGTCGGCGACCGCGCGTTCCACGACATGCTGGCCGGTCGTGATGCGGCCGTTTTCCAGGGGAAGGTGGTCAAGGGCTGCGTCGTGCAGGGCCACGGGCAGCGAGTGGCGTGCAGCCAGTCAAGGTCGCCGGGCGGCCCGGACCCGGGTGCCGGACCAGGCAGGTCGCCCGGCAGTCCCGGCAAGCCTCCGGTTGCTCACTTGTGACCGCCGGATTCAGGACGGCGCAGCCGGCTGACGCGCTGGCGCGTGCTCTCGTCGAACATCGCGGCCCGCAGCACCTCGTCGGCCGCGGCTAGCTGCGCCGGGTCGACTCGCCGCGCCATCTCGAGGTTCAGCTCGGCGATCACCGTGGCGATGGCCACGGCGTATTCACGGCCGGCCGGCGTCAGCGTGATGTTGAGCTGGCGGGCGTCGAGCGCGTCGCGCTCGGTGGTCGCGTAGCCCCTCTGCTGCAGGCCGTCGGTAACCTTGCGGGCCGCCTGCCTGGTCACGCCCAAGCCGCTGCCTAGTCCGCCGATCGACAGTGGTCCCCGCCACAGCATCCGTAGCGTGCCAGCGTCACTGCGGCGGTAGTCGGCGTATCCGCGTTCGGCGAGGCGGCGCGCCATCTCGCCCAGCCAGCTCTGCCGGGCAAGGGCGAGGACATCGCCGAACGGATACGGAGTACTTGACTGCGCTGGCACCCTGACATCATACTGCCGATATGCAACCAGGTTGCCTTTCATGAACGCCGGGACTTCCGTCGTCGATTCACCCAGGCGCGAGCGCCAGATCCGCGCCGAGTCACTGGCGTGGTTCGTCCTCGTCGGGGTCATCGCCTACGTCGCCATCGACGTGCTGCTGAAGTTCCTGCGGCCCCACTACAGCCTGCTGTACAACGCCGAGAGTGACTACGGCCGCGGGCCGTGGTACTGGGTGATGGACCTGAACTTCCTGCTGCGCTGCGCGGTCTCGCTGGCCATCGCCGCCGCCCTGGCAAGGTGCACTCGCAACGAAGGCGTCATGCGCGGCGGGCTCACGCTGCTCGTCATCTGGGCGGTGTGCTCCGGGCTGCTCGCGTTCTTCGCCGACAATCCCGCCGGCCAGCCGGTCCTGTGGAGCGGGAAGGTCCATGACCTGCTCGCCCTCATCGCGTTCCCGTGCGTGGCGGTTGGCACCATCCTGATCTCCAGCCACCTGCGGGCCGACCAAGCATGGCGTTCCTCGGGGGCCGTCGTGCTTTTGGCTGTGTCTGTGGCTGGAGCCGCGGCCTTCCTGCTGCTCGGCAGCGCGGTCGCGCACAAGCACGCACCGGGCGGCCTGTACGAGCGGATCTTCCTCGGGCTCCAGATGCTGTGGATCGCGCTGGCGGCCGGCTACATCGTCAGGAGGGGACCGGCCGCCAGCGTGCCCCGCGACGACGGCGTCAGCTAGCGTCCCGGTCCCAGCGCAGGGCGGGATCGGCAGCAGCGCGAAGCTCGTGCTTGCGCACGCGCTGCGTCGCCTGGGTCTTAGGCAGGCCGTGGACTACCTGGATGAACCGAGGCAGCATGAACTTCGGCATGCGCGGGCGCAGGAACTCGATGAGCTCCCCTGGCTCGATCTGGTAACCCTGGCGCGGGACGACGAAGATCTGAACGTCGTCCTCCCCGAACTGCGACGGCACGCCGATGGCGGCGCATTCGGCGATTGCGGGATGATCACTGACCATCGCCTCGACCTCGAATGACGAGATGTTCTCGCCCCGGCGCCGGATGGCATCCTTGAAGCGGTCGACGAAGAAGTAATAACCGTGCTCGTCGATCCTGAAGGCGTCGCCAGTGTGGAACCAGCCATTGCGCCACGCGGCGGCAGAGGCCTCAGGCTTGCCCAGGTAGCCCGCGTTCAGCGTCCAAGGCGCGCCGGTCCTGACGATGAGCTCACCGACCTGGCCCGGCGGCACTTCGTTGTCGAACTCGTCCACGATCCGGACCTCGTAGTGCGGGTAGCCGGACCGCAACCGGCCGCAGGCCCTCCAGTCCGGTATTCCGTCGGGGAAGTAGATGGGCAGGCTGATCTCGGTCATGTTGAAGCCGGTGACGATCTCGACGCCGAATCGCGCCGCGAACTCGCGGTGCTCGGGAATCACCGGCGCGATCACGATCTTCGCCAGCGGGTTGTCGGCATCGGCTGGCCGGGGAGGCTGGCGGAACAGGAAGTTCGTCATCGCGCCGGCGATCAGCGTGAACGTGCACCGATGCTCGCGGATGTCTGCCCAGAAGGCGTCAACCGAGAATCCCTTGCGCAGCACGAGCCTTCCTCCGTGCCTGGCCATCACCGCCACGGCCGACCGCCCGGCAATGTGATACATCGGGAGCGGCACGTACTGCGCCTCCGCCGTGCCCGCGCCGGTCTGCCACTGCGCTGGGATCGTGGCCGCGAGTTGAGCCCACGGCACCAGCACGCCTTTGGAAGGGCCCGTCGTGCCAGAGGTATAGATCACGCAGCTCACGTCGTGACGCTCGGGCAACGCTTCGGGCGCGGCAGTTCCCGCGCCCGAAGTGAGGAACTCGCGCGATGCTATGACGCGGCAGGCGATTTCCGGGGGCCCCTCACTTTCGCCGAGGACGACAATCGTCGTGAGTTTGGCCAGCGAGTCAAGCTCCGCGAAGCGGCCGATGTAGTCGGCGTGCACGATCGCCGTGCCTGCACCGGAGTCCGACACCACGTACTGCAGCATCCTTCCCGAGAATTCGGTGTTCACTGCCGCGTCAATGGCTCGCAGCCCGCCTATTCCCATCCAGACCGCGACGGCGTCGCAGGACGTGGGGATCATGGTGAGCACGACGTCGCCGTGCCTAACGCCGGCAGCGGCCAGTGCCCGCGACCAGCTGTCGGCCTCGGTTGCGAATTGCGCGTAGGTGAGTGATCGCCCGGCCACCTCCGTGCAGAAGGTCGCGTCCGGCTGGACGGCCGCCCACTGCCGGACCAGGACGGGGACGGGAGGCTCAGCGTCCAGCGAGGTCACGTTCACCAGCGACATGGGCAGATCCTTGCGCGGCCGGCACTGCGGCAGCAAGGTGATGCGGTCTAGTGAGAGTAGGCGGCCTCCAGGCGCGTCCTGGTCTGGAGCACCGCCTGGCGTGGCAGGCTGGCGGCGCGCTCGGCCAGCCGCGCAAGACGCTCGTCGAGGCTGGCCGTATCACCCACGTCCGTCACGAGGCCGATCTGGTAGGCCCGTGCAGCGGTGACCCGTTCTCCGAGCAGGGCCAGCTGGGCGGCCGGGCCGCGTCCGACGTACTGCGCCAGCCGCCCGACTGGTGCCGGGTGCCCGAGCGTGACCTCCGGCCACGCGAACGACGCGTCTTCGCTGGCGACGCGCAGATCGCACGAGAGCGCAAGCTCAGCTGCGTTGCCGATGCACACGCCCTGGATCGCGGCGATCGTCAGGCAGGGGAGGCGAGCGACTGCCTCGCAGAGCGCCAGCTCCTCGGCGATGAAGGCACTCAGCTCCGCCCGGCTCATCGCCCTCAGCTCCCCGGTGTGAGCCCCGCAGCTGAAGTTCTCTGCTCCGCGGAAGATCACCACTGCCGGCGGATCGGCGGCGATGTCTCCCGCGGCTGCCAGCAAGCGGGCGACGAGCCCCCGGGTGAGCGGGTTCAGCCTGTGCGCGCTGACGAATCGCACCTGGGCGCCGTAGGGCTTGGGCTCGATGATCACCTCGTGGCCTGGAACGCCCATCGCCGAACGCACCGCTTCCTCCCGTGCTAGGCCGCCACCGCAAGTGCGGCTGGGGCAGAAGGAACCCAACGACATCACTTTGCGCACCCGGCCGGTTCGACCATGCATCGTAGTGGTGCCTCGACTGCTGCGGTGCGTCGGCTCATGGAGCGGGCTATCCGCTGTAGGTGATAGTGACTAGTGTCCGGGTGCCGCGCTTGTTAAGGTTCTTCGCCGTCAGCGTCCCTCTGGCTCCGCTGAAGCTGCCGGTGCCGCCGGTCACCTTGCCGTCGCTGATGGTTCCGGTCTTGAGGTTGAACGCGGCCGTTCCGTACAGGAAACCGCCGCTGACGTCGATCGTGAGGCGGAAGGCCCCGGTCGTCGCGGACGTTTGAGCGAAGTAGAGCATGTCGAACCCGACAGTCTTGCCCGCCTTATTGACGTCGGTGTCTTGCTCCCCGCCCGTTGTCTTGCTGAATCCAATCGAGTTCTTGGTGACCGAGATGAATTTCAGCGTATGGGCATCACTTTGCGCGCTGGCGGCGGAGAGCGCCAGCGCTCCTGTCGTGGCGATGGCGGCGGTCGCGGTCGCCACCTGGATGAACCTGCGTAGCTTCATGACTCGCTCCTTCTCTACGGGCTGGCCCTTGGGCACGTCCCGTGAATCTTGAGCTCGACGCTAGGCAGCCGCTTCCATCTCGTCGTCGCTCCTGCGCGTGATCTCGCGGGAGCCCGGGTCACTCACGAGGACTATGCGGGGTGACGCCAGGTTTGGCTACCCGGCCGTCTGCCGAGACCGTGAGCCCCATGATCATGGTTACTTTTATTGCATATTGGCTGAAAACGAACCCTGATCATGGTGCTCGACCCAGCTGCCGCGGCGCCGCTGGTAGCAGGGCTGCAACACGCCAGCCACCGACTGTGGTGGGCCCGCAGGACAGCGTCCCGCCGCATGCCGCGATGCGGTCTCGCATCGCTGAGAGGCCGTAGCTGGCCCCCGACCACTCGAGCCCGGATGGCCGACCAGGCGGGGCGGCGTTCGCGATGCTCAGTTCCACAGTGGCCCGGCGGCCGTCGATGGTGATCTCGACAGGCGCGCCAGGAGCATGCTTAAGCGCGTTGGTGAGCGCCTCCTGGACGAGACGGTAAGCAGCCTCGGACGCCGCCGGGCTGAGCTGGTCATAACGACCCTGGACACGCAGGCTCACGGCCAGGCCGGTCATGCTGGCTCTGCGCACCAGTTCCCCGGCCATGTCCAGCGTGGGCACCGCGCCGGGTGGCAGTTCCCCGCTCAGCATCCCGGCCAGCCTGCCGATCTCCGCTTGCGCTTGCGCGGTGGCTTCCGCGACCGACTCCAGCGCGCGGGCCACGCTGGCCCGGTCGGCGGGCGCGGCCCGTTGCCCGGCGCTGGCTTGCACGACCATGACGCTGAGGCAGTGCGCGACGATATCGTGCAATTCGCGGGCGATGCGGACCCGCTCATACCGGACGGATTCCTGGGCGAACAGCTCTTGCTCGGCCTGCAGTTCTTCGTTGCGCGCTTGGAGTTGCTCGGCCATCCGGCGGCGGGACAAGACAACCCGGCCTGCCAGCCATGGGCCAGCGGTAATGACCACGCCGATCGGGTTGAAAGACTGATTCGCGATCTCCACGCAGGCCGCCAGCAGCACAGCGGCGGCCAGGCCGGCAACGAAGCCGGTGCCCGTACCGAGGGCATAGGCCAGAAAGAACAACGCCCAGAGCAACGGGAGGCTCAGCGCGCCGTTGAACATGTACGCCAGGCCGAGCGGCCCCGAAGCCAGCAGCAACGCGCACGCGCCGGCGGCGGCAGCCAGCGGCCAGCGGCGCCGCACCGCCAACGTCGTGGCATAGAACAGGACAAACGCGAGCACCAGCCAGTCCTGGCTAGGTCCTGACGTCAGCCAAACGAGATCGACGATCGCCCAGGTCACCAGCAGCAGGCCAAGCAGGACATCGGCGAGCCACGATGCGGCGAGTCGCTTCGCCTGCCCGTTCAGGTCAGGCATAGCCGCTGACCAGCGGGAGCCTGGCCGTGGCGTAGCAGATGCCGCCAGCCAGCAAGCTCTCGACAGTGCCGCCATGCAGCCCGGCCCGAGCCTGGGCTGCGGCCAGAGCCGCACGCAGGTCGGCCGTTGGCGAGCACGGCCCCCGGACTTGTAGTTCGAGAGCCTCGGGCGAGAAGCGAAGCCGGACCTGGACGGTCCCGTCCGGAGCGTCGTCCAGCGCCAGCAGCAGGTGCTCGACGATGCGGTAGCCGGACAACTCCAGCCCGGCCGGCAACGTGCGCGGATTCCCTTCCAGAGTGAGGCGTGCGTCAGCGCTGGTGGCCCGGTCAAGCAACTCCGATAGCTGGGTGAGCGTCGGCTGCGGTGCGCTGGGAGCCGGCTCGTGCAGGGCGCCGAGCACCTGCCGCATGCGGCTGAGCACGGCCCGGCTGTCGTTCTCGATCGAGGTAAGTGCCCGACGGGCGGCGTCGTGATCGGTGCCGAGGACGTCGAGCCCGTCGGCTGTCGTGGCCGCGATGCCGCCCAGCTCGGCCTTCAGGCTGGCTTCCAGGTCCGCGCTGACCCGGGCCCGGTCGGCCAGTACTGCCAGGCTTGCCGTCTGCTCTCGCTGGCGGCGCAGTTCCGCCGACCGCGACCGCAGTGCTTCGGCGGTCTTCGTCCGTGCCCGGACCAAGCGCCCGACGGCAAAGAACCCCGCGAGCAGAGGCAGCACGAAGACCAGCCCCTGGCCGCCGATCCGGGGATCGTACAGACCCTCCGCGATCGTCGCCCCGGCGCAAAGCAGCAGCCCCGCCGCGGCCTTATGCCGGTCGAGCCTGGCGCCGATCGTGAAGGTCACCAGGAAGATGGCCGGCAAGACGGGACCGCAGCGGATCAGGCGGCCGAAGGCAAGCCCGTTGAGCAGGGCCGCGGCCGCCAGGGTGACCGCCGCGCCCATCGGCGCCCGGCGGCGCCAGGCCACTGGCAGGGTCATCGTGAGCACCCCGACGACGGCGCTGGGGCCGGGGTGCTGGTGGGCGACCAGGGCAACCGCATACCCGCTGAGCAGGATGGCCGCCGCGATGTCCAGCACGCCCATGCCGGCCACGTTCCAGGTCAGCGGCGCTCGCAGTGCTCTGACAGTGACCATGCTCACCTCCGGCCAGGCTGCAGACTCATTGTGGGTGCGCGATCGTTGCCCTTCAACCAGGCGTCATCCGCGCTCTCCGGCCAGAACCGCGCTCGCCTGTCCTTCCCCCGCTGCCTGCCGCCGGGCTGACCGGCGTACCCGCAACAGCAACAAGCTGAGCACGACCAGGGTGACGATGAGCAGGCCAATCCCGGCGATTCCCCACGCGGGCGGCGAGCCGTTGGCCAGGTGATGCAGCACAGGGGATACCTGCGTGGCGTAGACGGCGTCGTAAGCACCCGCTGCGAATGTGAGGACAGCGCAGACGATGAGTGCCCGGCGGCCAATCTCGCCCGCGCCGTCACGCGCTCGCGCAGACCTGGCGCGCAGTGCCCCGAGCTCGGCCGCTATGCCGAGCGCGGGGGCCAGGATGACCACTTGGACCAGCCAGTAGCCGAGCATCTGGGGGAAGCCGGTGACCGTGCTGGGCGGACTGTGGTCGTACCCGGCGGCGATGCCCCAGGTCTGCACGGCTAGCACGGCCAGGAACGGGACGACCATTGCCGCCGCCGCGCGCCGAGGTTCGCGGATGAGCCATCCGGCGAGGATG
>JASHXW010000357.1 GCA_030043395.1 Streptosporangiaceae bacterium | reverse complement strand
CGGCTCCGCGTGGTACGACGTCAGGGTGTGGACCCGCAGGGCGCGCCGCCTGCTACTGATCATCGCCCTTGTCCGCGAGCAGCCACGGGCCACCGGCCCCGGCCGCTAAGGGCGAGTGGCTGCGAACGACAGGGGACTACTGCCGAGCACGAACCCGGCGAAGTTCCGTTAACCGGCGTGCCGCAGACTAGGCCGGTGACGATCGATTCCTCGGACCCGCGCGACCCGCGCGGACTGCGTGGCGACGCCCCGCTGCTCGACGGCTGGCTCAGCTTCACCGCGCAGGCTGAAGCCGGCAAGCTCACGCCGATGTCCGTGCCCGGCCACAAGCAGCGGCAGGACCTGACCGGAGCGGTCGTGGCCGGCGATGCGCCGCTGTATGGCGGCGTCGATTCGATCAAGCATGCCGACGTCCCGTTGGCCAGCGCCGAGGCGCGAGCCGCGGAACTCTGGGGCGCGGACTGGTGCCGGTTCTCCGTCGCAGGCTCGACGCACGGCAACCAGGCGCTGTCCCTGGCGGTCGGATCGGACGGGCGCGAGGTCATCGTGACCCGCATCCTGCACAGGTCGCTATTGCTCGGCCTGGTCCTGGCCGGCCTGCGCCCCATCTGGGTACGGCCCGCCATCGACCAGGCATCCGGCCTGCCTGCCGCCGTACCCGTGCAAGCCGTCCGGGACGCGCTGCGCGAGCATCCCGATGCTTGCGGTGTCTTCCTTGGCGACCCGTCCTATGTCGGCACGACAGGTGACCTGCCTGGCCATGCGGCCGCTGCGCACGACGCAGGCGTCCCCCTCCTCGTCGACCAGGCGTGGGCCGCGCACCTCGGCTTTCACCCGGACCTGCCGCCGCACGCCCTGGCGGCTGGCGCCGACGGCATGGTGACCAGCGCCCACAAGGCACTGCCCGCCTACTCCCAGGGCGCGATCGTGCTGGCCAGGACCGGGCGCCTGAACGGCGCCAGGCTGAACCGAGCATTCGAGGCAACGCATACCACCAGCCCGGCGGGCTCGATCATGGCGAGCATCGACGCGTCGCGCGCACTGCTCGCCAGGGACGGCCGGGACCTGTGCGCCCGCCTGCTCCGCTGCGTCGCCGGCGCGCGGGCCCGGATGAAGCAGGTGCCAGGCGTCAGCGTCCTGGAAGGCCCGGGCGTCGAGCCGACCAAGCTGGTCGTCCTGCTGGCCGGAACGGGCGCCTACGGCTACGGCGTCGAGCAGGACCTGGTCGCAGCAGGGATGCCGGTGGAGAGCGCTGACCGCGACACGGTCGTGCCCATCATCACGATCGCCGACGACCAATCCCACGTCGACACCTTCCTCGACACGCTGATCGAGGTCATCGACCGGCACCGCGCTGCACCGCGCACGCCGACGATCGCGGCCTCGTGGACGGTCGTCCCTGAGACGATCATGTCGCCGCGGGAGGCCTTCTTCGCCGGCAACGAGACCGTCCCGGCGAGTGCCGCCGTCGGCCGGATCAGCGCGGAGCTGATCGCGCCCTACCCGCCGGGAGTGCCTGTTCTGGCTCCGGGCGAGCTGATCTCCGCCGAGGCAGTGCAGTCGCTGCGCGAGGTGAAGGCTGAGGGCGGGCGGATCGCCTACGCGGCCGACCCGTCGCTGGAGACGTTCCAGGTCATCACGAGGTAACCCGCAATTCTGGACGCGGCCGGGCTAATCGTGCTAGGAGCCATAGAGTTAATACAGCCTCTAGGGAGCCGCACGTGGACACTTCAGCATCGGGTCCGACTGAGCAGTCGCCAGCCGGGCAGCCACCGGATGTAACGGACGCGCCAGCGCCGCCTGGTGTCGTTCCCGGTTCGGCCGAGGATCCGCTGACTGACGCGATGACAATCGCCGAGGGTGCCGCCGAGGCCGGCGTCGGGCTGAAGCTGCTCGGCGGGCTCGCCGTCCGGGTCGTCTGCCCGGACTATCCGCCGAGGCTGCGACGCGATCAGGACATGGACTTCGCCTGCCTGTCCAAGGAACGCAAGAAGGTGGCCGCGCACCTGGAGAAGGCCGGCTGCACGCCGGACCGCAGGTTCAACAACCTCAACGGCGACCGGCAGATGTACTTCAACGCCCCGTCCGGGCGGCCGATCGACGTCATGGTCGACCGGCTCACCATGTGCCACACCCTTGACTTCAGGCCGTCGTTCGCAGTATTGCCGCACACCGTCGCGGTGGTTGACCTGCTGCTGTCCAAGCTGCAGATCGTCGAGCTCAATGAGAAGGACGCGCGGGACATCGTCCAGCTCTTGTCGTGCATGCCGATCTCCGACGACGGCGCCGGGCTGGTGATCGACTCGCGCAGGTTCTGCTCGGTGCTGGCCGGAGACTGGGGCTGGTGGCGGACCGTGACCGGGAGCCTGGACAAGCTGCCAGCTCTGCTCGCGGAGAATCCGCAGCTCGCCCAGCCTGGGATGCCGTTCGACCCGCTGGAGCAGGCAGCTCGCCTGCGGCAGCTCGCCGACGAGACGCCGAAGAGCATGAAGTGGCGGGTCCGGTCCGGGGTGGGGGAGAAGGTCCGCTGGTACGAGCTGCCGGAAGAAGTCGATCACTGAAAGGCAGGCTTGCCCCAATCGTTTGCTTGACGCCCGATGCGCCGGCTGCTACACCGTTCGTAGGCAAACGGTGCAGGGGGGCCGAGGCAGATGAAGATCTTCTTTGCCACGGATATTCACGGGTCGGAGATCTGCTGGCGCAAGTTCCTGAACGCCGCGGCCTTCTATAAAGCCGACCTCGTCATTCTCGGCGGGGACGTGACCGGCAAGGTCATGATCCCGATCGTCGAGCACAGCGGGTACTGGCAAGTCACCGTGCGCGGCGAGACGCAGCGGATCGAGTCCCGCGAGGTACTCGCCGACGTCATGCAGCAGATCCGCAACAGGGGCTCCTACCCGGCGGTCGTCAGCCCGGACGAGCTCCAGCACCTGAGCGAGCAGGACGGGGCCGTCGACCAGCGGTTCAGCGTGGAGATGATGAACTCGCTCGACCGCTGGCTTGACATGGCCGACACGAAGCTGAAGGGCGGCCAGATCGGCTGCATACTCAACGGCGGCAACGACGACATCTTCGAGATCGACGACATGATCGAGTCGTCGCCGTGCGTGACGTTCGCCGAGGGCAAGGTCCTTGACGTCGGCGGGTTCAGCATGGTGTCGATGGGCTGGACTAACCCGACACCGTGGGACACGTTCCGGGAAGCGCCAGAGGAAGAGCTGGCCGCGAAGATCGAGGCCGTCGCCTCGCACGTGCCCGACATGGGCCGGACGATCTTCAACTTCCACGCGCCGCCGTACGGCACCGGCCTGGACGACGCTCCCGCGCTAGATGAGAACCTGCGGCCGACCTACGGCGGCGCGGTGATGAAGCCCGTCGGCTCGACCGCCGTCCGCGACGCGATCATGAAGCATCAGCCGATGCTCTCGGTGCACGGTCACATCCACGAGAGCCGCGGCTTCAAGCGGATGGGACGCACGCTGGCCATCAACCCAGGCAGCGTCTACGGCGACGGCGTGCTCCAGGGAGCCGTGATCGAGCTCGACGCGAAGAAAGCCAAGGTCACCAGGCACCTGCTCGTCAACGGCTGAGGGCTGTCCCCGCGAACCGCCAGCAGGATCTGGCCGCAAAATGTCATTACATTTGATGTGTTACGGGAGTGACATAGCGCGGGGGGAAGTGCCACAGTATAGGCAGGGTCGCGCACCGTTAGGGCGACGCAAGTCAACCGCGGGAGACGGAGTAGTACATGGCTGTTGAGGCTGTCGGCGGCGAGGCCCCGACTCTCTTCCTGAGGAAGGCAACTGGCCTAGTCAGAGGGTGGTCCGTTCGGGACTCCATGATCTACGCCTGCCTGTCCACCAACGTCGTCACTCTTGGGATCTACGAGTTCTCGTTCCAGTCGTTCTTCCCGAAGGGCCAACTGCTGACCTCCGTCCTGGTCTCGGCAGTCTGGGTCTCCTTCCTCGTCATCGCCTACGCGGGCCTGATCGTGACGATCCCGCGCGCTGGCGGGGACTACGTCTGGCAGACCCGGATCCTGGGTGGCATCCCGATCGTGGGCAGCGGCCTGGGATTCGTGATGGCCGCCACCGGGTGGTGGTTCATCCTCTGGCTCTGGGCGCCGATCTACGGCAACGTGCTCGCCGTCGAGTTCTTCCAGCCGCTGCTGGCCACGCTTGGCCATCCCAGCGCAGCGACGTGGTTCGGCGGTCATAGCGGCATCTTCCTGGTGTCGGTGGTCACGATCGTCCTAGCTGGCCTGCTGGTCTCGCTGGGCATGGCCGGGTACGCCAGGATCCAGAAGTGGGGCTTCTACGGCGGCCTCATCGGCTTCGGCGTCATCCTCATCCTGCTCGTGATCAACAACCACGCCGACTTCGTCAGCTCGTTCAACCTCGAGGCGCAGAAGATCTTCGGCGTGCATAACGCCTACGGCAAGACGGTGGCTGGCGCCGCGCACGACGGCTATGTATCGCCGACGTTCGGGTTCACGCCGATCGCCGCGAGCATGCTGCTCGTGCCGATGATGATGTTCTACCTGCTCTGGCCGAACTGGGGCTCGACGTTGTACGGCGAGATCCGCGGCGCCAGCGACTTCCGCCGCGTCTTCAGCGGCATGTTCCTTGGCCTGTGGATCACCGTGGCCCTGTCCGTGCTGTTCCTGGTCCTGGTGAACAAGACCATGGGCCAGTCCTTCTACAACGACAGCGGAGCGGTCTACTGGAGCTCGTATTACGCGGTCGCGCACGCCGCCACTCCGGCTGTCCCGATCTGGCCGTACCCGGTGATGTTCATCGGCTGGCTGGTGCACAACACGGTCTTCCAGGTGGTGCTCATCATCGTGATGCTGCTGTGGTTCCTCGCGTGGGTGGGCACCCTGTTCCTGTCCTCGACGCGGGTGATCTTCGCGGCGGCGTTCGACCGGATCCTGCCCGACCGGGCTGCTGAGGTGTCGGAGAAGCGGAAGGTTCCGATCTACTCGCTTGTCTTGATGCTGGCGCCTGCCGTTCTCCTGTCCGCGCTGTACGCGTACTGGGCGAAGTTCGACACGTACACGCTCGACGCGACGCTTGTGATCGCCGTGACCTACCTGGTCACCGCGATCGCCGTGGTGCTCTTGCCGTTCGTCAAGAAGGACCTGTGGCGCGCGTCGCCAGCTAGCCGGGTGAAGCTGTTCGGCGTGCCCATCGTCCCCGTCGCCGGATGGGTCACGATCGGCCTGCTCGGATTCAACCTGTGGGAGTGGATGACCAACGCCAATTACGGGGTCAACAACCATGACTCGCTGATTTACATGGGCGCGATGTACTTGCTGGCGATCATCATCTACGTGGTCGCCCGGATCGTGCGCAACCGGCAGGGCATCGACCTCGGGCTGATCAACAAGGAGATCCCGGTCGAGTAACCAGCCGGGGTTTAGCACCGGTGGCCCGTTGCTGCTGCCATCAGCCAGCGACGGGCCACCGATGTGTGAAGGCAGCGGGCGTAGTCAACGCAACGGCGTCGAATGGGGTTCCACGGCATGACTGGCTTTCCTGACCGGGCGCGCGCCGTCATCATCGGCGCGGGCATCGTCGGCAACAGCGTCGCCTTCCACCTGGCCGAGCTGGGCTGGAGCGAGCTTGTCCTGGTCGACAAGGGGCCGATGCCGAACCCAGGAGGCTCGACCGGGCACGCCTCGAACTTCATCTTCCCGATCGAATACAACAAGATGATGATGGAGCTGACCAGGGACAGCACCGAGCAGTACAAGCAGATGGGGGTCTTCACTGAGTCAGGCGGCATCGAGGTCGCCCGTACCCCCGAGCGGATGGTCGAGCTTCGCCGCCGGTGCAGCCAGGCGAAAGCCTGGAGCATCCCGTCCGAGTTGCTCACTCCGGCCGGCGTCCGCGAGCTGGTCCCGTTCCTCGACGACTCGGTGATCCTCGGCGGCGCGTACTTCCCGACCGTCGGCGTCGTCGACTCACTTCGCGCCGGAACCATCATGCGGGAGCGCGCCGAGCACGACGGCAGGCTCAGCGTCCTGCCGAACACCGAGATCCTGGGCATCGTGACGGCACGGGACGGCGTCGGATCGTGCCGGCCGGGGGGCCGGATCACCGGCGTCCGGACCACCGCTGGTGACATCGAGACTGAGCTTGTCGTGATCTGCTGCGGCATCTGGTCGCCTCGGCTGGCCAGGATGGCAGGAGCCAGGATCCCGCTGACCCCGATCGTGCACCAGATGATCAGCGTCGGGCCGATCAAGCTGTTCGAGGACATGCCAGGCGAGATCAGCTACCCGATCGTGCGTGACGTGGACCTCAACATGTACGAGCGCCAGCACGGCGGCGACATGGAGGTAGGCTCCTACGCTCACCGGCCGATCATCGTCGCGCCGGACAGCATCCCGACCATCGAGCAGGCTGTGCTCTCGCCGACGGAGCTGCCGTTTACCTCAGACGACTTCGATCCCCAGCTCGCCCAGGCCCTGGAGCTCATGCCAGATCTGCTGGGCGATGAGCGAGCAGGAATTCGTTATGCAATCAACGGCCTTATCTCCATGACGCCGGATGGGCATCCGGCGATCGGCGAAACGCCGGAGGTGGCTGGCCTCTGGTCGGTCGCGGCGAGCTGGATCAAGGAGGGGCCCGGGATCGGCCGCGCCGCCGCGG
>JASHXW010000356.1 GCA_030043395.1 Streptosporangiaceae bacterium | reverse complement strand
GGCCAGGCGCACCGCCCGCCGCAGGCCCGGCCAGCCCGGCCAGCGCCGTCAGCTCGGACAGCCGGGCCCGCCCTCCTAGCCGGGCGGGCGCTGGCCAGCGCGAAGCTGCGCCGTAAAAGCTCGCTCCGGAGGCTGAACATAGCGCTTCTCGCAGTCGCGTTCGCGATCACGATCATCCTCGGCCGGCTATTCCAGATGCAGGGCGTGGAGTCGGCCCATTACCGCTTCCTCAGCCACAAGGAAAAGGTCACCGCCACGTCCATCCCGGCCGCTCGCGGTGAGATCGTGAGCAGCGACGGGACCATCCTGGCGATGACCGTGCGCACCGACGAGGTCACCGCGGACCCGCCGCAGATGGCCTCGACCAGCAAGTCGAAGGTGGCCGCTGCCCTGGCCGGGCTGCTGCGCATGCCGGAAGCCAGGATCCTGCGCTTGCTCAAGCACCCGAGCTCACCGCAATACGTGCTGCTGAAGCAGTCGGTCATCGCCTCCACGGGCGATGCCATCGCCAAGCTCGGGCTGCCCGGCATCTACCTCACTCCGATCTACCAGCGGTCCTATCCGGGCGGGGACCTTGCCGCTCCGCTGCTCGGCTTCGTCAACACCAACGGCAATGACGCCATGACCGGCGAGGCCGGCCTGGAGCTGAAGTTCAACAACCTGCTGACCGGCACGCCGGGTACTGAGGCGTACCTGAAGGACAACGTCGACCAGCCGATACCGGGCACCGAGTCGATCGTCAAGCCAGCCGTTCAGGCTGGCAACCTGACGCTGACCATCCAGGCCGACATCCAGTGGAAGGCCGAGCAGGAGTGCGCTCTGCAGGTGGCGGCCACGCACGCGCGTAACTGCACGGTCATCGTCATGCAGCCAAGCACTGGCCGGATACTCGCGCTGGCGCAGTACCCGACCTTCAACCCGAACGACCCGATCAGCAGCATCGCCGCCACCAAGGACATCGCTGTCAGCAACGTGTTCGCGCCCGGCAGCACGGCCAAGGTGATCACGGCGGCCGCCGCGTTCACCTACGCGGGCGAGTCGCCGCGCACCAGCTACCTCGTGCCTGACTCCATGTACTGGCGTGGCGCCTGGTACCAGGACGCCGAACCGCACCCGACCCAGCGCTACACCATCGCGGGGATCATCGCGCACTCACTCAACGACGGCATGATCCAGGTGGCCGCCAACGTCACGCCGAAGGACCAGTACAGCATGTTCCGCGCCTTCGGCATCGGGTCGTACTCGGGCCTGGACTTGCCCGGCGAAAGCGCAGGCCTGCTGCCGCCGCCCAAGGACTGGACCGGCCCTTACCGGAATGAGCGGTACCAGATCTCGTTCGGCCAGAGCGTGGGAGTAACCGCGATCCAGATGGCCAGCGTCTACGCGACCATCGCCAACGGCGGTGTCCGCGTCACCCCGTCGATCGTGGCGGGGCATACGACCTCCTCTGGCCGGTACGTGCCCGCTCCGCGGCCGTCTTCCCGGCGGGTGATCTCGGCCCGTGTCGCTGGCGAGCTGATGAAGGTTCTGCAGCAAGTGCCCGTGGTCTATGCCCAGGCCGGCGAGCCGTGGGGAATCATCAAGGGGTATACCGTTGCGGCGAAGACCGGCACTGCGCAGGAGGAACCGGGCAACACCTACGGATCGAGCTTCATCGGTATCGCCCCCGCGGCCAGCGACGGCCTGGTCGTGGCGGTGAACCTGCAGGATCCCCGCAAGGGGAGCAACTTCGGAATCGACGTCGCCGGACCGGTCTTCCACGCGGTGATGAAGTTCGCGCTGGCGACCATGAAGATCCCCCCGAACGGGGACCACGTCCCATATGTCCCACTCACTGTGCCATGAAGCGAGGTAACCTCAGCCCGTGCCAGCGGCTCCCCGACCCAGACATGTCCCGGTCCGATCGCTGACCGGGCTTGCCGGGCTGCTCGGGCTGCGCCAGCCCGACAGCGACTCTTCTTTTATCCGGAACGAACTCCGCGGGGTGACTGGGATCACCCATGACTCGGCCGCCGTCCGGCCCGGTGACCTGTACGCCGCCCTGCCAGGTAGCCGTCATCACGGCGCGGAGTTCTGCCGGGACGCGGCCCAGTCCGGCGCCGTGGCTGTGCTGACCGACCCGGCGGGCCGGGACCGCGCGATCATGAGCGGCCTTCCGGTCTTCGTGGTGTCCGATCCGCGGGCCCGGCTTGGCGAGGTCGCGTCCTGGGTCTACGGAAACCCGTCGGGCCGGCTGCTGCTGATCGGCGTGACGGGGACGAGCGGCAAGACCAGCACGACGTACCTGATCGAGTCAGGGCTGCGTGCCGCCGGCCACCAGACCGGCCTGATCGGCGGCGTGGAGACCAGGATCGGGGACGTCGTCGAGCAGGGCGGGCTGACGACGCCGGAGGCGACTGACCTGCAGGCGTTCCTGGCCGTCATGGCCGAGAAGCGGGTGACCGGCGCGGTGATGGAGGTATCCAGCCACGCGCTCGCGCTCGGCCGGGTCGCCGGAACCTCGTACGAGGTCGCCGTCTTCACCAACCTGTCTCAGGACCACCTGGATTTCCACCAGGACATGGACTCCTACTTCGCGGCCAAGAAGGAGTTGTTCACGCCGCGCTACGCGCGTTCGGGCGTGGTCAACATCGACGATCCGCGGGGCCGGACGCTGGTGGCGGAGGCACCGATCCCGATCACGACGTTCTCGGCGTCGGGGCGCTCAGACGCGGACTGGCGCGCGGTCGACATCCGGTGCGGCGCCGACGGCTCGACGTTCGGCGTCGTCGGGCCTGGCGGGGTGCAAGCCGACGCGTCGATCACCCTGCCCGGGCCGTTCAACGTGGCCAACGCGCTGGCCGCCATCGTCGCGCTCGTCGAAGTAGGGGTCGGCCTTGGCCCGGCCGTCGCCGGAGTGGGAGCGTGCCAGGGCGTTCCCGGGCGCCTCGAGCGCGTGGACGCTGGCCCTGACCTCACTGTCCTGGTCGACTACTCGCACAAGCCGGGCGCGCTGGAGGCGGTGCTCAGCGCGCTGCGCCCGCTGACGCAGGGCAGCTTGCGGATCGTGCTCGGCTGCGGAGGCGACCGGGACGCCGCGAAGCGGCCGCTCATGGGCGCAGCGGCGGCCGAGCTGGCCGACGTGGCGATCTTCACTAGCGACAACCCCAGGTCGGAGGACCCGCTGGAGATCCTGGCGCAAATGCTGAGCGGTGCGCTCTCCGTGCCACCCCAGGACCGGGCGAGCGTGAGCATGGAACCGGACCGGGCGGCTGCGATCGGCCTGGCGATCCGCGGGGCCGGCAAGGGAGATCTCGTGCTCATCGCCGGCAAGGGCCATGAGCGCGGTCAGTACGTAGGCGACCGGGTTATCCCGTTCGACGACCGGGAGGTCGCCGCGCAGGCTGTCGCGGAACGGGGCCGCAACGAGCGGGCCGAGGCTGAGCTGGCTCGCGCCGAGCTCGCCGCCGACGACCTGGATACGGAGCTGCCATGATCCCGCTGTCCGTCGCGCGGATAGCGGCGATTACCGGAGCCGTGGTTGCCGACGTGCCCGACCCTTCGGCCATCGTCACTGGCCCGGTCATCGTCGACTCACGGCAGGCCTGCCCGGGAGCGATGTTCGCCGCACTGCCAGGAGAGCGCGCCGACGGCCATGACTTCGCGCGGAGCGCGGTGGCTGCGGGCGCGGCTGTCGTGCTGGCTACCCGGCCGGTCGGCGTTCCTGCCCTGATTACGGACGACGTCCTTGGCGCCCTGGCCAAGCTGGCGCGTGCTGTCGTCGACATGCTCCCGGGGCTGACGATCGCCGGGATCACCGGCTCGGCTGGGAAGACCACGACCAAGGACCTGGCGGCGCAGCTGATCGAGACGCTCGGCCCGACCATCGCGCCGCGCAACTCCTTCAACAACGAGATCGGCCACCCGCTCACCGTGCTGCGGGCAGACGAGCACACGGCCTACCTGGTGTCGGAGCTTTCGGCGCGCGGCCCAGGGCACATCGCGGCGCTGTGCCAGATCGCGCCGCCGAAGCTCGGCGTCGTGCTCTGCGTGGGCAACGCGCACGCCGGCGAGTTCGGCACCATGGAGCAGATCGCCGCTGCCAAGTCCGAGTTGCCGCGGGCACTGCCCGCCGACGGCGTGGCGCTGCTGAACTCCGACGACCCGCTGGTGTTCGCCATGGCGCAGGACACAGCCGCCCGCGTCGTGACCTTCGGCCTGTCTGAGGCCGCGCAGGTGCGGGCGACGGACGTGAGCCTGGACCGGCTAAGCCGGCCGCGGTTCACGCTTGAGATGCCCGGCGGGCGGGCGCCGGTCGAGCTGCGGCTGCACGGCGAGCACAACGTCATCAACGCCCTCGGCGCTGCTGCGCTGGCGGCCGAGCTCGGCATGGACGTGACCGCGATCGCTGCCGGGCTGTCCGCGGCAGTGGCGCAGAGCCGGTGGCGCATGGAGGTCACCGAGCGGGCTGATGGCGTGGTCGTCATCAACGACGCTTACAACGCCAGCCCGGAGGCGGTTACAGCGGCGCTTGCCGCGCTTGACGTCATTTCGGCCGGCCGGCGCGCTTATGCTGTGCTTGGCCGGATGGCCGAGCTTGGCGAGCGATCGCGCGAATTCCACGAGCAGGCCGGCGTGACCGCCGCGCGGACGGGCCTCACCGGGATCATCGCGGTCGGCGATGAGGCGTTGCCAATCCTGACCGGAGCCAAAGCCGTGGCCGGCTTTGACGGCGAGATGATCGCCGTGCAGGACGGTGACGCCGCCGTCGCCGCGCTGGCCGAGAGGCTCCGCCCGGGAGATGTCGTGCTCGTCAAGGCGTCGAGGGCAGCTGGCCTGCAGACCGTCGCGCTCGCGCTGGCCGCCCAGGAGGTCGCCCGATGAGGACCATCATCGTCTCGGGCGCCGTGTCACTCCTGCTGACCTTGTTCGGTACCCCGCTGGCGATCAACTTGTTCCGCCGCCGCGGTTACGGTCAGCTGATCCGCGAGGACGTGCAGGTCGTGCACACGACCAAGCGCGGTACGCCGACCATGGGCGGCACGGTCATCGTGATCGCCACCCTGGTCGGCTACGTCGTCGGGCACGTGGTCACGCACCAGGGGTTCACCCCGTCCGGCGTGCTGATCCTCGGCCTGATGACCGGACTCGGGCTGGTCGGCTTCATCGACGACTTCATCAAGATCTACCGCCAGACCAGCCTCGGCTTGCGCAGCGGTGCCAAGCTGGCCGGCCAGGCAGTGGTCGGTGCCATCTTCGCCGTGCAGGTGCTGCATCACCCCGACGCATACGCGCTGACCCCGGCAAGCCCGCAGATCTCCTTCCTGCGTGACATCGGCCCGACGATCGGCGTGCTGCCGTTCGTGCTGTGGGTGGTGCTGATGATCGGCGGCTGGTCCAATGCCGTGAACCTGACCGACGGCCTGGACGGGCTGGCGACGGGGGCGGCCATCCTGGTGGCTTCCGCCTTCGTGCTGATCGGCATCTGGCAGGACCGCAACGACTGCACGATCGCGCTGACCTCGCACTGCTATCCGGTCGCTGACCCGCTGGACTGCGCCGTCGTGGCTGCGGCCGTGGTCGGCGCGTGCTTCGGGTTCCTGTGGTGGAACGCGCCCCCGGCCAGGATCTTCATGGGCGACACCGGCTCGCTGGCGCTGGGCGGCGTGCTCGCCGGCCTGGCCGTCTGCACCCAGACCCAGCTGCTCCTGCTCATACTGGGCGGCCTGTTCTTCATCATCACGATGTCGGTCGTGCTGCAGGCCGGCTCTTTCAAGCTGACCGGCAAGCGAATGTTCCGGATGGCGCCGCTGCATCATCACTTTGAGCTGCTCGGCTGGGCGGAAACCACCATCGTGATCAGGTTCTGGCTGATTGCCGGCCTGTTCGTCGCGCTCGGCCTGGCGATCTTCTACGTCTCCTGGCTTCCCTCGTGATGGACGGCTCGGCCGCCCCGGGCGTGTCCGACGCCGATTTCGCCAAGATGCTGGCTGGCCGCCGGGTCTGCGTCGCGGGCCTGGGCGTGAGCGGCCCGCCCGCGGCCAGGGTGCTGGCCGGGCTCGGGGCCACCGTGACAGCGGTCGACTCGCGCGACGACAGCGAGGGCCAGGCGATCGCCGGCGCGCTGGCTGACTCCGGGGTCAGCGTGCTGCTCGGCGAGCAGGCTGCGGCCACCGTGCCGCCGGGAACCGATCTGGTTGTCACCTCTCCTGGCTGGACCCCGGCCGCGCCGCTGCTCGTGGCCGCTGCCCAGTCCGGCATCGAGGTGATGGGCGACGTGGAGCTGGCCTGGCGGCTGCGGCCCGCGCTGCAAGGCGGCGGCAGGCAGCGCTGGCTCGCGGTGACCGGCACGAACGGCAAGACGACCACGGTGCTGATGCTCGCGCTCATGCTGCAGGCGGGCGGGTACCGGGCCGTGGCCGCCGGCAACGTGGGGACCTCACTGGCCGACGTGGTGACCGATCCTGAGCCTTACGAGGTAGTGGCGGTGGAGCTGTCCAGCTTCCAGTTGCACTGGAGCTCGACGATCCGGCCGCTGGCGGCGGTCGTCCTGAACGTGGCCGCGCATCATCTGGACTGGCACGGCACCTTCGAGGCATACGTAGCCGACAAGGCCAAGATCTTCGCGCCAGGCACGATCGTCATCGGCAACGCCGACGACGCGCGCTCGGCAGCCATGGCGCAAGCCGCCCGGTTGCGCGGTGCGCCCCGGTCGGCGATGTTCCGGCTCGGCCAGCCCGCTGCGGGCGAGCTCGGCGTCGCGGACGGGTTCCTGGTGGACCGGGCTTTCACCGAACGGCCCAGTGACGCCGGGGTTCGCCTGGCAGCACTGACGGACCTGGCGGCCTTGTCCGAGGTTCTCGTGCCGGACGGCTCCGTCGCGCCGCAGCCGTCCAGGGGCCTGCCGCCGGACGGGAGCCATCCGCGTGCGGAGAGGCCACCTGCCCCGCACAACGTGGCCGACGCGCTGGCGGCGGCGGCGCTCGCGCGCGCATACGGCGCGCCCGCGCAGGCCATCAGCGCGGGCCTGCTGGCGTTCCGGCCAGAACCACATCGGATCGCCCTGGTCGCCTCCGTAGCCGGGGTCGACTACGTGGACGACAGCAAGGCGACCAACCCGCACGCGGCGGCCGCATCACTTGCGGCGTACGACCACGTGGTGTGGGCGGCCGGCGGGCTGCTGCGGGGCGCTGAGGACGATCTCGACGAGCTCGTCGGCGGAGCGGCGACCCGGCTTCGCGGCGTCGTCTTGTTCGGCGCTGACCGGGCCAAGATCGCCTCTGCGCTGGTGCGACACGCCCCGAAGGTCCCGGTAATTGAGGTCACCGGCACCGACACTGGAGCTATGGACTACGTGGTCATGGCGGCGGCGAAGATGGCCGAGCCAGGAGATACCGTGCTGCTGGCGCCGGCAACCCAGTCGTTCGACATGTTCCGCGACTACCCGGCACGAGGCGACGCCTTCGCCGCCGCGGTCAGGCGGCTGGCGGCCAGAAGGTGAGCGAGGCTGGCCTGCGGCCGCGGATCCGGACCGCGCTCGCACCGCTGGACCGGCCCCTGACGTCGTATTACCTGCTCCTGTCGTGCACCGGGCTGCTGCTGGCGATCGGCCTGATGATGGTGCTGTCCACCTCATCGGCGAGCCAGTTGCAAGGGGGGCTGCCGCCCTTCGCCGAGTTCCTGCATCAGCTCGCCGGGGCCCTGGCGGGGCTGGCGATCATGTGGGTGGCGTCCCGGCTGCCCATCCGGGTGTTCCGGGTACTGGCCAGGCCGATGTACATCGGCGCGATCGCCAGCCTGCTGATCGTGCTGGCCTTCGGGCACACCGTCGACGGAGCCGAGCGCTGGATCTTCGGCGTCCAGCCGTCCGAGTTCGCCAAGCTCGCCTTCCTGATCTGGGGCGCTGACCTGCTCGCGCGCAAGGAGCAGCTCGGGCAGCTCAGTGACTGGCGCAGCCTGCTCATCCCGCTGCTGCCAGGGGCTGCGGTCATCGCGCTGCTCGTCGTAGCCGGGGACGACCTGGGCACGACGTTCATCCTGCTGGTGATCTTGCTTGCCCTGCTGTGGGTGGTGGGCACGCCGACCAGGCTCTTCATAGGCTTGCTCGGCCTGATTGTCTTCGCCATGCTCGTCCTGATCGTGGTGGCGAACTACCGGAGCAACCGGCTGTCTGGCTTCCTGCACCCCAATGCCGGCGGGCCGACCGGGCCGAACATGCAGGAGATCCAGGGCCAGTACGCTCTGGGCTCAGGCGGGCTGTTCGGCGTCGGCCTTGGCCACAGCCTGCAGAAGTGGGGCTGGGTGCCCAATAACAGCACCGACTTCATTTTCTCCATCCTGGGCGAGGAGCTTGGCCTGGTCGGGACAGCGACGGTCGTGCTCCTGTACAGCGGCATCGGCTATGCGGGGCTGCGCATTGCCCGGCGGGTCCGCGAGCCATTCATGCGCTTCGCCGCGACCGCCGCAGTGGCGTGGATAGTCGGGCAGGCCGTGATCAACATCGGCGGCGTCATCCACCTCGTCCCGATTACCGGCGTGCCGCTGCCGCTTGTCTCTGAGGGCCTGTCGTCGATGCTCGCCACGCTCGCGGCGATCGGGATGCTGCTGTCGTTCGCCAGGCGCGAGCCCGAGGCTCAGGCGGCACTGGCACTGGCGGGACCGCGGCGCACGGCCCGGATCCTGGCTACCCTGCGCGGCCGGGACGTCGCGTCCGACGCGACACGTTCCCCGGACCAGACAAGGCCGCCCGCCCGGGCCAAGCCTCCGCGGCGACCGCGGGACATGCCAGCCGCGGATCGAGCGGGCCGGCGGGCTGGCAGGCCACCAGGCCCACATGCGAAAGGCTCCTCCTCCGCCCGCCCGGCGCCCGGCAGCTCGTCATCCCGGCCGGCACCCGATACCTCGTCTCCCAAGTCCGCGCCGGGCCGCTCGTCGGCCCGACCTGTACCACGGCCGCAATCGGGCCAAGTTCCGGTCAGGTCAGGGCACGTCGGCCAGCCGGGACGGTCTAGGCTGGCTGATCCGGGAAGCCGTCCAGGTCAAGGCGGCCCGGTCGCAGGACCGGGGCGTCCACGGCAGGGCAGTTCAGCTGGCCGGCAGGGCAGTTCAGCCGGCCGGCAGAGCGGCTCAGCCGGGAGGCAGAACGGCTCAGCCGCGAGGCAGGGCAGCCAACCTGGGCGTCAGGGCGCGCAGGCTGCCGGAGGCCGGTCGGCTCAGGTTCGACAGGGCGGCTGGCCCGGGCAGCACGACAGCGAGGTGTGACACATGCGGAGTGTGGTGATCGCCGGCGGCGGGACCGGCGGCCACATCGAGCCGGCCATGGCGCTCGCCGATGCCCTGCGCAGGGCCGATCCTGAGGTGCGGATTACCTGCCTGGGCACCGAGCGCGGCTTGGAGACGAAGGTCATCCCCGCCCGCGGCTACGCGCTCGACCTGATACCGGCCGTCCCGCTGCCGCGATCGCCTACGCCGGCGCTGCTGTCACTGCCCGGCCGGATGTTCGGGGCAGTCCAGGCTGCGGTCGAAGTGCTCGACCGCGCGGAGGCAACCGTGCTGGTCGGCTTCGGCGGCTATGTCGCGACGCCCGGCTACCTGGCGGCGAGACGGCGGCACGTGCCGATCGTGGTGCACGAGGCGAACTCCAGGCCAGGGCTGGCCAACCGGATCGGGGCGCGGCTGACCACGCATGTCTTCACCGGCCAGGCAGGAACGTCGCTGCCACATGCGACCAGGATCGGCATCCCCATCCGGCGCGAGATTTCAGGGCTTGACCGGCTCGCCATGACTGACAAGGCGCGCTCGCACTTTGGCCTGCGGCCCGATCTGCCCGTGCTGCTCGTCACCCGGGGGTCGCAGGGCGCGGCGTCGCTGAACCGGGCTGTCCTCGGCGCTGCCGACGCGATCATGTCCGTCGGCGTCCAGGTGCTGCACATCGTCGGGCCGCGAACGGGCCAGTCCGATGCCGCGCCCCGCGGAGCCGTGCCGTACGTCATGCTCGAGTACCTGGACCGGATGGACCTGGCGTACGCAGCGGCGGACTTCGCCCTATGCCGGGCCGGGGCGATGACGTGCGCGGAGCTGACCGCGGTGGGCCTGCCCGCCGCTTACGTGCCGCTGCCGCACGGAAACGGCGAGCAGCGGCTGAACGCTCTGCCAGTGGAGCGGGCTGGCGGCGGGCTGATCGTGGACGACGCGGCACTCAGCCCTGAATGGATACGCAACGTCCTGCTCGGCGTCCTGCTCGACCCCGAGCTCGTCGCCGCGATGTCCAGGTCGGCGGCGGGCATCGGCGCCAGGGATGCCGACGTGGCGCTCGCCCGCCAGGTGCTTGCCGTGGCCGACGCAGCGCCAGCCCAGGGCGCACCTGCCGTTCCTCGCAGGTCCGGTGGCCGCGAAGAACCCGGCGGGCGGCCCGGTTATGCGGGCCAGGCCCCCGACGGGCCGGCCTACCAGGGACGGGGAGGCCCGCCGCCGCAGGATCCTGCCGCGCGGACAGGGCCGCCAGGTCCGGCCGGCAAGCATCGCGGCAGCCATCGCGGCCGGTAAGTGCACTATCGACCAGCGAAGACGAACGATTGACCCGATGCGAGACGGACACCGGACTGGCTCGGACGACAGGAGGATACGACGATGGGCCTGGTGACGCCGGTCGAGCCGGTGCCGCTCCGGGAGCTCGGCCGGGTGCACTTCGCGGCGATCGGCGGTGCCGGCATGTCGGGCATCGCGCGGATCATGCTGGCCAGGGGAGTGCCGGTCTCGGGTTGCGACTCGGCGTCCTCGGCCCAGCTCGACGAGCTTGCCGAGCTGGGCGCGCAGGTCTGCGTCGGTCACTCGCCCGAGCACCTAGCCGGCGCTGACACCCTCGTTGTCTCCACGGCGATACGGGCCGACAACCCCGAGCTGGTGCGGGCGCGCGAGAGCGGGATGCGCGTGCTGCACCGCGCAGCGGCTCTGGCCAGCGTGATGACAGGCAGGCAGGGCATCGCCATAGCCGGAACTCATGGCAAGACCACCACGACGTCGATGATCACGACCGCGCTGCGGGCGTGCGGTGCCGATCCGTCCTATGTCATCGGCGGGATTCTCGCCGAGACGGGCCTCGGCGCGGCTGACGGATCCGGCCAGGCCTTCGTGGCCGAGGCCGACGAGAGCGACGGCTCGTTCCTGATGCTGTCACCCGACGCCGCCGTGCTCACCAGCGTGGAAGCAGATCACCTGGACAACTACGGCAGCCTGGAGCGGATCGAGGAGGCCTTCGCCTCCTTCATCGGCAAGATCAGGCCTGGTGGCCTGCTGGTCGTCTCCGCCGACGACGCTGGCGCTCAGCATGTGTTGTCCGCTGCGCTGCCGAACGTCGCGCCCGGGCTGCGGGTCGTCAGTTACGGGGATGCCGCTACCGCGGACTACCGGCTGGCCGGCGTGACCTCGGCGGGGATGGCCACCGAGTTCGACCTGGTGGCCGGGCCGCGGGCCGCGGCCCGGCCACCAGGCGCTCAGGCCGGCGACGCCGTCCGGCTGCGGATCGAGGTGCCAGGCAGGCACAACGCCCTGAACGCCGCGGCCGCCTACGCGCTCGCGACCGAGCTCGGCTACCCAGCTGGCCAGGTGGCGGCCGGCCTGGCCGCCTACCGGGGCGCGCGGCGGCGGATGGAGCTCAAGGGCGAAGCCGACGGCGTCCGGGTGCTCGACAGCTACGCGCACCACCCGACGGAGCTGGCCGCTGACCTGCGGGCCGCGAGGGACATCGCCGCCGGGGGCCGGGTGATCGCGATCTTCCAGCCGCACTTGTTCAGCCGCACCAGGATCTTCGCCAGCCAGTTCGGGGCCGCGCTGGCTGGCGCGGACGAGGTGCTGGTGCTCGACGTCTACGCAGCGCGCGAGGATCCCGAGCCCGGTGTGACCGGAGCCCTGGTCTCGCAGGCCGTGCCCGGCGGGCGCGCCGTGTTCTGCCCTGAGCGCGCTCGCGTGCCGGCCGGCGTCGCCGACATCGCCAAGCCTGGTGACGTAGTGCTGACCATGGGCGCCGGCGACGTGACCGCGCTCGGACCGCTCATTCTCGCCGCCCTGCATGGCAGGGCTGGTGCCGGCTGATGACCGCCAGGCCGCCGCGCCGGCGCAAGCGCGACCGCTGGAAGGCCGTGTTCTTCGGCGTTGCGGTGGTCGCCCTGGCCGGGGGCGTGACCTGGGCGCTGCTCGGATCCACGCTGCTGGTCGTGCGCTCGATCCAGACGACCGGCCCCGGCCACATTTCCAGGCGCGAGGTGCTGGCGGCCGCCGGGATCAAGCTGGGCACCCCGCTGATTCGCGTCGACACCAGCGCGGTAGCCCGCCGGGTTGAGCGGATAACGCAGGTCCAGGTCGCTCGGGTGTCCCGGTCCTGGCCTGACTCGGTCGTGATCTGGACCAAGCCCCGCACGGCCGTGTTCGCGGTGGCGGCACCCGGCGGCTATGACCTGATGGACCCCTACGGCGTTATCTTGGGGACCGCCAAGAGCCCGCCGGCCAGCCTCGTCGTGCTCAGGTCGCCTGGCCTGCCGGCGAGCAGGCTGCGGGGCAGCAAGTCGGTACTGGCCGCGGGGACGGTCGTGCGGGACCTGCCGGGCTGGCTGCGCCGCAAGGTAACGGCCGTCCGGGCGCCCGGCCCGCAGGACGTCACCTTGTACTTGCGCGGCGGAGTGACCGTGGTGTGGGGAAGCGCGAGCCGGGATGCGCGCAAGGCGCAGGAGATGGCGATCTTGCTGCGAACCAGCGCCAAGTATTACGACGTGAGCGATCCGGCCACTGCGGTGACCGGCGCAGCGGCACCCTCGAGCCGATGACTTCAGGGGTGCTCGCTGCGGGGCAGAAGGCACAGAGGGTGATGGATGGACAGCCGGCTGCGACTCGCCGTGCCGGTCACGGCGAGGTTAGTTGACCAGCGATGCCGCGCAACTCTACTGTCCCTATCAGTCAGCAGCTTGACATAACTCTAAATCTCAACCTGAGGGTGAGACCTGAGAGCGGCAACAGATTGGCAACTCTGAGAGTGACAACCCTGAGAGTCAGCACAGACATGCCAGATCGCGGAACCTGCCGTGCCAATGCGGGGGAGCCTACTGGTCAGCCACTGCGCTGGCACGGCGGCTTCGGCAGGATGACGGGCCGGCGATGCGGCCGGCTGGTTCCGCGATAGGCAGACGAACGGGAAGGTCCCTCCGTGGCAGCACCGCAGAACTATCTCGCGGTCATCAAGGTGGTCGGCATTGGCGGCGGTGGCGTCAATGCGGTCAACAGAATGATCGAAGAGGGCCTCAAGGGCGTCGAGTTCATCGCGATCAATACTGACGCTCAGGCGCTGCTGATGAGCGACGCCGACGTCAAGCTCGATGTCGGCAGGGAGCTCACCAGGGGGCTCGGCGCAGGCGCCAATCCCGACGTCGGCCACAAGGCGGCCGAGGACCACCGCGAGGAGATCGAAGAAGTACTCAAGGGTGCCGACATGGTGTTCGTCACCGCTGGTGAGGGCGGCGGCACCGGGACAGGCGGGGCACCGGTCGTCGCGCAAGTGGCCAGGTCGCTTGGCGCGCTGACGATCGGAGTCGTCACCCGCCCGTTCGGCTTCGAGGGCAAGCGCCGCGCATCGCAGGCTGACACGGGCATCGACCGGCTGCGCAGCGAGGTCGACACCCTTATCGTGATCCCCAACGACCGGCTGCTGTCCATCTCCGACCGGCATGTCAGCGTGCTCGATGCGTTCAAGGCTGCCGACCAGGTGCTGCTCTCCGGCGTGCAGGGCATCACCGACCTGATCACCACGCCTGGCCTGATCAACCTGGACTTCGCCGACGTCAAGTCCGTGATGTCGGGTGCCGGCTCGGCGCTCATGGGCATCGGCTCATCGCGCGGCGACGACCGCGCCGTCGCCGCCGCCGAGATGGCCATCTCCAGCCCGCTGCTCGAGGCCAGCATCGACGGCGCTCACGGCGTCCTGCTGTCGATCCAGGGCGGCTCGGACCTCGGCCTGTTCGAGATCAACGAGGCCGCTCAGCTCGTCGCCAACTCAGCTGCTCCCGACGCGAACATCATCTTCGGCGCGGTCATCGACGACGCACTCGGCGACGAGGTGCGGGTCACGGTCATCGCCGCGGGCTTCGACGAGGGCCAGGTCGGCCGCGCCAGGCCAGCCCGAGCCGGATCCGCCTTCCAGCCCACGCAGGGCTCGGATGCGTTCGGCGCGCCGTGGCGGCCGGTTAGCCTGCCCGCCCTGAAGGATCCCGCCCAGCATGCTGGTTCCAGTGCCGCTGACGGCGCCGGCTCCGCCGCGTCGGCAGCTGGTGCTGCTGGTCAGGGCGGCTCGGCAGCTAGTGAGCCGGTCACGGCGGTGGCGGCCGGCGCGGACTCCGTTCCGCCGCCCAGGCCCGCCGATGGTCAGCAGGCGCCCGGCCAGGGCGTGGCAGGCAGGGACGCAGTCGTGCCAGCTCGCGGCGACGGCCCCGCCACCCGCCGCAAGTCGGTGGTGTTCGAGGAAGACGACGAGCTCGACGTGCCCGACTTCCTGAAGTGAGCAGTTCCCCGTTCTTGCTGTGCGAAGGGGTGCTGGCTCACTTCACCGGCCGTGATGGGGGCGTCAGCGCCGGCCCGTTCGCGACGATGAACCTCAGCAGCCGGGTTGGTGACGACCCTGCGGCCGTGGCAAGCAACCGCGAGCGCCTCCTGCACGAGATCGGGCCTGGACCGGCCAAGGTGGCGTGGCTGCGCCAGGTACACGGCTCGGAAGTGGTCTTCGTTAGCCAAAGCACGGCAGTCGGTGACGAGGCCGGCCAGTCGGCGCCACACAGTCCCCAGGCCGATGCTTCCTTCACCGACTCGCCAGCGGTGGCGGTCGGCGCGCTCGCCGCTGACTGCGCTCCGGTGCTGGTCGCCGACCCGGGCGCCCGGCTGGTGGGCGCTGCGCATGCCGGACGGCCGGGCATGGCGGCCGGGGTGGTGCCGGCGCTGGTGCGGGCCATGGCCAGGGCCGGGGCGGAGCCCGCGCGGATGCACGCCGTGATCGGGCCGTCGATCTGCGGGATGTGCTACGAGGTGCCAGCCGCGATGCGCGACGAGGTGGCCGCCGCGGTGCCGGAATCCGCGTGCGTGACAAGGAAGGGCACGCCGGGCATTGACCTGCGGGCCGGGCTTCGCGCGCAGCTCGCCGCACTCGGAGTCGGCCAGGTCAGCGATGACCGGCGGTGCACCGCGGAGAGCGAGGAGCTGTTCTCCTACCGGCGGGACGGCGAGACCGGCCGGTTCGCCGGGCTCGCCTGGCTCGCGCCGTGACGGCCCGGCCCGGCTCGCGAGAAGGCCGGCTCACCGCACTCGCAACCGCGTCCAGCCATGCACCGCTTCGGGATGGCGGACGCCCGCACCTCCCTGGCGGGCGCGGCGCCGTGCCCCTGCGGGATGGCGGACGCCCGCACCTCCCTGGCGGGTGCAGGCGTCCGACGTGGTGAGGCTGTGAGGAGCGCCGAGCAAGGCAGGCTGTCCGAGCTTGCGGAGAACCTCAGCGCGTTGCGGGCAAGGATCGCCGCGGCCTGCGAAGCGGCTGATCGGTCGCCCGGCGACGTCAGCCTGATCGCGATCACCAAGACATTCCCGGCGTCCGATGTCCGGCTGCTCGCGGACCTGGGCATCATCGACGTCGGGGAGAACCGCGACCAGGAGGCCGCGCCGAAGGCTGCGCAGTGCGCGGACCTGCGACCGCCGCTGCGGTGGCACTTCGTCGGCCAGCTGCAAGTGAACAAGTGCGCGAGCGTGGTCCGTTACGCCGACTTCGTCCATTCGGTCGACCGGATGCGGCTGATCCGGGCGCTGGGAACGCGGGCCAGGGAGGCTGGCGCGACGATCACCTGCCTGATCCAGGTCAACCTCGATCCGCGACCTGGCGACGCGCCAGCCGGCGGCCACGCGACCCGTGGTGGCGCGACGGCGGGCGAGGTCCCTGCTCTGGCAGAAGCCGTCCAGGCCGAGGGCGG
>JASHXW010000355.1 GCA_030043395.1 Streptosporangiaceae bacterium | reverse complement strand
CCCTGCTAGCCAGCCGGGTTACATCGCCGCCTATGAGGCCGAGCTTGCGAACGGGACCACGGGCAAGCTGATGTGGGGGCGCAGGCAGTACTCGCAGTTCCCGATCGCCAGCATCACCAAGGTCATGACGGCGCTGGTCGTGATCAGGTCAGGCGACCTCGGCCGGCGGATCAAGATCACCGAGGCGGACGAGCGGTACCTCGGTTGCTGCATCCAGGGTGCCGGGCTCATACCCGGGGACATCCTCACCGCCAGGCAGCTGCTGTACGCGATGCTGATCCCGTCCGGAGCCGACGCCGCGCGAGCACTGGCCGTCTCCTACGGGCCAGGAATCAGCAATTTCGTCGCGAAGATGAACTCAGCCGCCCGCGAGCTCAAGCTGGTCGGAACCCATTTCACGTCCTTTGACGGCGTCCTGCCTACCAACGTGTCGACACCGAGGAACGTCCTGCTGCTCGGCGAGGCAGCCATGAAGTACGCCGTGTTCCGCGACGTGGTCAGGCTGCCGTCCTACCACCTGCCGGCGGCGCGGCATCACCATGCCTATACCTGGCAGAACACCAACCTCTTGCTTGGCCACTATCGCGGCCTGATCGGCATCAAGACCGGCTGGATCCCGGCTGCGGGCGAGTGCCTGCTGTTCGAGGCTGTGCGCGGCAGCAAGATCCTGATCGGAGTGGTGCTCGACAGCGCACCGACCAAGACCGGCCAGAGCTTCGCCGACGCCGCCACGATGCTCAACTGGGGATTCCGGCAACTGAGCACCGGAAACTGAAAGCACGTCGTGGCGCACCGCCAGTAGGCGTAACCGGGCGGAAGGCAGATCAGGCGACCCAGAGCGGTGCGTCAGTCCGCGACGTGCTGGACGAACATCCGCGAGCCGGGCGGGGCTATCTTCCCGTAGTGGTTGGCGGTCGCCTTGCCCGCGTCCGAGCCGAAGGCCGCCTGCATGGCTTTGTCGTCAGCGAAATGCAGCTCAGCGAGCCAGTAGTAGGTCTTCTCGCCGCCGTCGAGCGCGGTAACCAAACGGCCGACTTCAGCTCGCTCAAGGCCCGGCAACTGCTCGACGAGCGGCATATGCACGTCGGCGTATTCCTTTTCGAACGCCTCAGGATCGTCGGGTTGGGTGTAAAGGACAACCAGCTTCACCGTCATGAGAGCGAGGCTACGCTGCAACGCTCCCGTGTTGCTATCTTGCCGGCGGCTGCAGGAGCCCGGTGACTTGTATCGGCTGCCGCAACAAGCTCACCGTGATCATGAAGTCGGCCACTTGGCTGGGCTTGCTAGCGTGCCGGACATGACCTTTTCGTTCAGCGACGCCACGCTCAGGCTCCTCGACGGCCGGAACTACGCCGTGCTCGCCACGGTGAATCCCGATGGCAGCCCGCAGACCTCGGCGATGTGGATCGGCCGGGACGGCGCAGACCTGCTGTTCTCGACCGTGGCCGGTCGCGTGAAGCACCGCAACATGATGCGCGATCCCCGGGTCAGCGTCACGGTGCTCGACCAGCAGAACCCGGACATCTACGTGGAACTGCGCGGCCGGGTCGTGTCGATGGACCCCGACGTCGGCCGCGCCGTCGACACAGAGCTGTCCTGGAAATACGACGGCCAGGATCCCGGCGAGGACGCACCGGGCGCGATACGCCTTGTCGTCCGCGTTGCCGTAGAAAGGGCGACCGGTTACGCCGCGAGATAAGCATCCGGGCGGTGAGCGAGATAAGCGCACCCGGGCGGCCTAGCGGGGCCCGAGTCCGGTCTGGCCGTCGATCAGTTCCCTCGCGATGTCGAGATGGCCGGCATGCCGAGCGGTCTCCTCGATCATGTGCAGCACAACCCAGCGCACGTCCGGCGGTTCGTCGTCGCCGGGAATGCCGTGCCTGCCCCGCGGCCGCGCCGACAGCGGAGTCACCGCCAGGACCGCATCCGAGCTCGCGCACTGGTCCCGGTAAAAGGCGATGACCTCCGCCGATGGCAGGTCGCAAACGAAGGCCGCCGTCGGGTCATAGGGAGCCTGGTCTTCATCTCCTGGCGCGGGTTCGGGCACCTTGCCGGAGACGACGCCCTGGAACCAGTGCCACTCTGCGCCGCCGAGGTGCTCGACCAGCCCGGCCGGCGTCCAGCCCGACGGCACGACGGACCGGTGCCATGCCTCCTCGTCCAGCCCAGCCACGATGGCAAGGACCGCGCCGCGCTGAGCGGCAAGGAAATCGAGCAGGGCCTTGTCCTCGGCGGCCTCGTTCTGGTTGCCGGTCACGGCCATCCTCCAGGTAATTGTCGTAATGGGCGGGCCAATGGGCTAGGTGGAGTGGCCGGGTCAGGCCGTCGAGCGCCAGGCTTCCCGCATGATCACCTGCAGCGCCCCGGCGAGCGGGATCGCCAGCAGCGCGGCGACGAATCCGCCGAAGATCCCGTCGACCCAGCTCCCTAGCGACGCGCCAACCAGGATCGACACCAGCACGAGCAAGGGGTTGATCCGCACGGTGCGGCTCATGATCACCGGGTTGAGCACGTGATTCTCGACCTGGGTGTACATGGCGAACACGGCCAGCGTGACCAGGCCGGCGGTGATGCCCTGGGTAAAGGCGAAAAGCACGACCGGAATGCCGGCCAGAGCCCCGCCGATCATCGGCAGGAAGTCCACTAGAGCCACCCACAGCGCCCAAAGGAACGGGAACGGCACGCCCAGCGGGATCAGCGTCACGAACACGACGACACCCGCGATCAGCGATGTCGCGATGTTGCCGACCATGTAGCCGCTGACCGACCTGTGCACCTCGCCCGCGATCCGGGAGTAGCGCGTCCCGCGCTCTGGCGAGATCAGGCTGAGGATCCCGCGGCGCATCTTCGGGCCCTCCACGAGCAAGAGCACCACCAGCACGAAGATGGTCAGCAGGGCCAGCATCAAGCTCAGCGCGCCCTTGCCCAGGGTGAGCACCGGATGAGCGAGGTCCTTGCCATAACTAGCCAGCTTTGGCGCGTTATTGCTGACCCATCTCTCGACGTGATACCTGGTGACGAGCCGGCCGATCACGCCCTTTCCATGCTCGGCCCTGGTGACGTAGCCAGGCAGGTCATTGGCCAGGTGGTCGATCCCGTTGATAAGCGGGTAGCCGAAGGCCACGGCCAGGCCGGCGAAGGCCAGCAATGCGAGCAGCACCACCAGCGTGACGGCGATCCCGCGGCGACCGACCCAGCGCTGCAGGGCAAGCACGAGCGGGTTCAGCAGCAGTGCCAC
>JASHXW010000354.1 GCA_030043395.1 Streptosporangiaceae bacterium | reverse complement strand
CGGGGCGCCCCGCCCGCGCAGGCTGACCGGCGCGGTCCGCACCGGATCGGGCGCCGCGCTGAGCAGCAGCTGCGTATAGGGGTGGGCGGGCTCGTCGGTGACTCGCAGGGCCGGACCGGACTCGACTACCCGGCCCGCGTACATGACAGTGATCTCGTCGGCCAGGTACCTGGCCGAGGCGATGTCGTGAGTGATGTACAGGATCGCCAGTCGCTCGCGATCCCTGAGCTCGGCGAGCAAGTTGAGCACGCCGAGCCGGATGGACACGTCCAGCATCGAGACAGGCTCGTCCGCGAGTATCACGCGGGGCTCGACGGCAAGTGCCCTGGCGATCGCGACCCGCTGGCGCTGCCCGCCCGACAGCTCATGCGGGAACTTGCGCATGTACGCCTCGGCCGGCGCGAGCGCTACCCGCTCGAGCACCGCGGCGATCTTCTCGTCGAGGTCGGCCCCGGACTTCGCCAGCCGGTGCACCTTGAAGGGCCTGCTCAGGTGGTAGCGCACGTCGTGCACCGGGTTGAGCGAGGCGAACGGATCTTGCAGGACCATCTGCACGGCCTTGGCGTACGCCAGCGTGCGGCGCTGCCTGGCGGGCACGGCCTTGCCGTTCAGCAGCAGCTCGCCCGAGGTCGGCGTGACCAGCCTGGCCATCATCCTGGCCAGGGTCGACTTCCCCGATCCGCTCTCGCCGACCACGGCGACGACCCCTGCATGCGGCAGGGCCAGGGAGACGTCGTCGACGGCGTGCACCACGGGTGCCTGGCCGCGACGTGCCAGCGCCCGGCGGCGCGAGCCGGGAGCGGACCCGTGCAGCTCGAAGTGCTTAGTCAGGTCGCGGGCCTCAAGCACGGGGCTGCTCGTCACGGGCGCGCCGGGGGCGCCGGGCAGCGTCGCGGTCATGCCGACCTCCTGGTCGGCACCGGCTCGCCTGACGCCAGGCCCGGAGCCAGCAGGCCCGGCTCTGGCGTCCTGCTGGCCTGGCCGGGCTCAGGCAGCGCGAGCTCATCAGGTACCGGGCCGCCCTGCCCGAACTGCCGCCAGCAGGCAACGAGCCTGGACCGGTCAGGTCCGACCTCGCGCAGCGCAGGCGATTCGGCGCACTTGTCGAAGGCGAACCTGCAACGCGGGCGGAAGACGCAGCCCTCGGCGACGACGCGCAGGTCAGGTGGCGATCCAGGGATGCCGCTCAGCTGCGCGCGCGGACCGTGCAGCGGGGGGAAGGAGCTGAGCAGGCCGACCGTGTAAGGGTGCCGCGGGGCATGGAACAGGGCATCGGCCGCCGCGCGCTCTACCAGCCGGCCCGCATACATCACGGCGATCGAGTCGGCGATCTCGATGAGCAGCGACAGGTCGTGGGTGATGAACAGGATCGCGAAGCCGAGGCGGTCGCGAAGCTGCTGCAGCTCCTCGAGGATCTCGCGCTGCGTGACGACGTCGAGAGCCGTCGTGGGCTCGTCCATGATGACGACCTGCGGCTCGAGTGCCAGAGCCATCGCGATCATGACCCGCTGCCGCATTCCCCCGGATAGCTCGTGGGGATGGCTGGAGAGCCGGTCGCGGCTGATGCCCACCATCTCGAGTAGCTCGCCGGCCCGGTCCTGGCGTTCGCGCTTGGACTCGCCGCGGTCGTGCGCTGCCAGGGCGTCGGTGAGCTGGGTGCGGATGGACAGTACGGGGTTGAGCGCGTTCATGGCGCTCTGCAGCACCAGCGAGACCTGCGACCAGCGCAGGGTCCGCAAGACGTGGTAGTCGGCGGCGAGCACGTCGACCTGCTGCCCGTCGGCTGGATAGAGCCTCACGTCACCGCCCGTGATGACGCCGGGCGGCCTGAGCAGCCTGGTGGCGGCCATCGCCAGCGTCGACTTGCCGCTGCCGCTCTCGCCGGCCAGGCCGAGCACCTCGCCACGATGCAGCGTCAGGTCCACGTCGGCCACGGCATGCACGGCATCCGGGCCCAGCCCGTAGTCGACGTTCAGCCCGCGGATTTCCAGCAGGGGCTCGCCGGGACCGTGTACCCCGGCCGACCCGCCCCTCATCGCTAGCCCGCCGGTCATGACTGGGCCCCGCTGGCCCGGATGACCGGGGTCAGCGCGAACTCCGGCCGCCGGCGCGCGCCCTTGCGGGCACGCCGGCCTGGGCGGCCCGTCAGGCCCGCGGCGCGCAGCCGGGGGTTGATGAACTCGTCGATGCCGAAGTTCAGCAGCACCAGGGCGGTGCCGAGCATCGCCACGGCAAGCCCTGGTGGTATGAACCACCACCAGTAACCGCTGATCTGCGCGTAGTTGATCTCGGCGTAGAACAGCATGCCGCCCCAGCTCCAGTCCGGGTTGACCAGGCCGAGGAACGCCAGCGCCGTGTACGTGCCGACCCCGTACAGCACCGTGAACAGGAACGAGGTCGCGACGACGGGAGTCAGGTTAGGCAGGATCTCGGTGGCGATGATGCGCCACCACTTCTCGCCGACGATCCTGGCTGAGTCGACGTAGTCCCTGTTGCGCATCGACAGCGTCTGGGCGCGCATGGTCCGGGCACCGAACGCCCAGCCAGTCACCGAGATGATCAGGCCGACCACGAAGATGTCGTTGCTGCCCTGCTTGCCGATGAACCCGATCATGATGATCAGCAGCGGCAGTGCCGGCAGCACGAGGAAGATGTTGGCGAGCATCGAGAGCAGGTCGTCGGCGACCCCTCCGAGGTAGCCCGCGGTCACGCCTATGATCACCGACAGGAAGGTCGCGACGACTCCGGAGACCAGCGCTACCAGGAGCGTGTCGCCACCGCCGACCAGCAGCTGGGACAGCACGTCCTGCTGGAGCGAGGTCGTCCCGAGCCAGTGCGCGGCCGATGGCGGCAGCGGTACCGGGCTGTTCTGGAAGATCCGGTTCGGGCTGTAGGGCGCGATGTGCGGTCCGATGATCGCCCAGAGCACGAAGAAGGCCAGGATGGCCAGGCCGGCGATCAGCTTGGGCGAGCGCGGCAGCCTGATCGCCCGCGCGCGCCTGGGCAGCGCGACTGGCTGCGGCGTGCCAGCGGGCCCGCTCGCCGCCTGCGCGGTACCTATCCCTACAGCCAAGGGTCAGGCCTCCTGCCTGGTGCGCGGGTCGAGGAACACGTAGACGAAGTCGGCGATGAAGTTAGCGGCCAGCACGGCGAAGGTGATGATCAGGAAGACGCCCTGCATGAGCGCGTAGTCGCTGTCCCCGATGGCATTGACCAGCAGCGTGCCGAGGCCCGGGTAGCTGAACACGATCTCGGTCAGCAACGCTCCGGAGACGATGAAGCCGATCGACAACGCGAAGCCGGAGACGCTTGGCAGGACGGCGTTACGGGCGGCGTACCAGACCACCCGGCCCTTGCGCAGGCCCTTGGCGGCGGCGATCAGCACGTAGTCCTCGTCCATCGTGGTGAGCATCATGTTGCGCATGCTGACGATCCAGCCGGCCGCCGACGCCACGACGATCGTCAGGGCCGGCAGGACCGCGTGGTCGAGCACGTCGCTGATGTAGGTCCAGTTGAACGCCGCGAAATCAAGGTCGTTGTGGGCGCCTTCCGGCGGGAACCAGCCGAGCTTGATGGCGAACAGGTCGACGGCCAGGAATGCCAGGAAGAAGTACGGCGCTGCCTGGAAGAACGTCATGGCGGGAAGCAGGTTGTCCATCCAGCTCCCGCGCTTCCAGGCGACTAGCGCGCCGATCGCCGTCCCGAGCGCGAAGCTGATGATGGTCGATATGCCGACCAGTCCGAGCGTCCACGGCAGGGCGTTGGAGATCGCGGTGGTGACCGGCTCGTATCCATTGCTGATGGAAATGCCGAGGTCGCCGTGCAGCACGTTCCCAAGGAAGTGGATGTACTGAGCCCAGACGCTGGCGCTGGTGTCGACGCCAAATTGCACGTCCAGCGCCTCGATCGTCTTCTGGGTAATGGGGACGCCCTGCATGTGGGCCCGGATCGCGTCGACGGGGTTGCCCGGGATCAACCTCGGCAGGACGAAGTCGATGCTGACCGCAACGAACGCGGTCACGATGTAGAAGGCCAGCCGGCGGGCTATCGTGCGCACGTAGCCCCCCTCACTGCGCACTCCCAGCAGTCGGCGTGTTGTGCGGCGGGCAGCCGCAGCTCTCCCTGAGCACGAGCCGCGTGGGTAGCGCGATGTCCCTGCCCCGCGGGCTGTCCGCGCTGGCCCCGGTCCTGCCGATCATCGAGTAGAGGGTCTCGAATGCTGTGGCGCCGAGGTCCTGGATGGACTGGCGGACGCTGGTGAGCTGCGGCCGCAAGTGCCTGGCGACCGGGATGTCGTCGAAGCCGGTGACCGCCACATCGCCGGGTACCGCGATGCCGTGCTGGGCGAGCGCGTGCAGGACGCCGATCGCGGACTGGTCGTTCGCGCACACGATCGCCCTGGGCAACCGCGTCCCGGCAGCGATCAGCTGCTCGATGGCCCGGGCTCCGCCCGCCGCCTGATAGCCGCCGCGCCACGCCTCGCCACCCAGCACGGTCACGCCGGCGTCGGCCGCCTCGTCGGCCAGGGCCCGGCCGCGGGCCATGCTGTCCGGGCTGCCCTCGTGGCCGTCCAGGAATGCAAGGGTCAGGTAGCCGTGGTCCCGGATCAGGTGCCTGGCCATCGCCCGCATGCCGGCCTCGTTGTCCCCGTG
>JASHXW010000353.1 GCA_030043395.1 Streptosporangiaceae bacterium | reverse complement strand
GGCTTCGTCCAGGCCAACCTGGTGATCCTGCCTCAGCAAGCCGCTGGGGAGTTCGAGCAGTTCGCCCGGCGCAATCCCGGCCCCTGCCCGCTGCTTGACGTCACCATGCCCGGCAGCGCGGCGACCCGCCTGGCGCCGGGAGCGGACCTGCGCACCGACCTGCCGGCGTACCGCGTGTGGGAAGACGGGCAGTGCGTGGCCGAGCCAACCGACATCACCGGCTACTGGCGCGGCGACCTGGTCGCATTCCTGACCGGCTGCAGCTTCACCTTCGAGCGCGCGCTGCTGGCGGCTGGGGTGCCGGTGCGACATGTGGAGCAGGGAACGAACGTTCCCATGTTCATCACCAGTCGCCAGTGCCAGCCAGCGGGAAGGTTCGCCGGACCGCTCGTCGTTTCCATGCGCCCGATCCCGGCCGAGCAGGTGGGCACCGCCGCGGCCGTGACGGCGCGTTATCCGGTGGCTCACGGCGCTCCCGTGCACGTCGGCGACCCGGCGGAACTCGGCATCGCCGAGCTGTCCCGCCCCGACTACGGCGATCCGGTGGCAGCCCAGCCCGGTGACGTGCCGGTGTTCTGGGCCTGCGGCGTTACCCCGCAGGCGGCGCTCGCGGCAGCGCGGCTGCCGTTCGCCATCACGCACTCACCTGGCCACATGCTGATCACGGATCTGCCCGACAGCGAAATCGAGGTCACCGGCGAGCCAGTTGCGGGTGGCGCGGGGTGACCCGGGAGCCGTCCGTCTTGCCGGACCGCCGCAGTCCGAGTAGCGAGACGGCCGCGGCCAGTGCCATGCACGCGCCCGCAGCGGCTAGGGCCACGTGCAGGCCGTGGCTGAACGAGGCCGAAGCCGCCAATCGGTAACCCGACCCCAGTGCCCGCCCGACGGCGTTCACCTGGGCGCTGGCCACGTCCCGGTCCCAGCGCGGATAGGAGCGAACGCGGCCCGCCCGGATGGCCCAGCCGGCCGCGGCCGCGCTCGCGCCGATCGTGCCAAGCACCGCCAGGCCGACCGAAGTGCCGACCTGCCTGGAGGTGTTGAGCAGGCCAGCGGCGATGCCCGAGTACCCGGCGGGCACGTCGCGCATGGCGACGTTGGTGACACCCGGGATCGCGGTGCCGTAACCGGCACCGAGCAGGGCGTAGCCAAGGCCCGCGACCGCGAACGGCGTCCACGGCGTGACGGTGCTGAGGAGCAGGATGCCGCCGGCCCCGGCCAGGCACCCGGCGGTCACCACGCCGATCGCCGGGAAGCGCCGGTGCAGCGCGCCTGCTAGCTGCGCCATCGCGATGAACGGCAGGTTCATCGCCAGCCAGGACAGGCCAGTGCGCAGCGCCGACCAGCCGTCGACGTCCTGGTAGAGCAGCGTCAGGTAGAACATCGCGCCGGTCAGGGCGGCATAGGCGAGCAGGTAAATGGTGCAGGACGCGGCGAAGCTGCGCTGGCCGAGCAGGGCAGGCGGCACCATCGGCGACCGGGCCCGCCGCTCCCACAGGACAAAGAGCCCAAGCAGCGCCAGCCCGATGGCCAGCGGCGCGGCGACCAGGGCCGAGCCCCACGGGTTCGACGAGGACTCGATCAGCGCGAAGGTCAGGCTCAGCAGGCCGAGCGCGCTGATGACGACCCCGGGCAGGTCGAGCCGCCGCGCCGACGTGTCGCGAGTCTCGCGTACCGCGGCGACCGCCAGGACGAGTCCTGCCACCCCGATCGGCACGTTGACCCAGAAGATCGAGGACCAGCTGAACACGCCGAGCAGCGCTCCGCCGAGGACCGGCCCCAGGCCGAACCCGATGCCCGCGCAGGTGGCCCAGATCCCGATGGCGCCGGCCCGTACCCGCCGGGGATAGGCCTCGCTCAGGATCGACAACGTCAGCGCGGACATGACTGCCCCGCCGACGCCCTGGACCGCCCGGGCCCCGCTCAGCGCCTGCGCGGACGGCGCGAGGGCGCAGGCAGCCGACCCCATGATGAAGATCACCATGCCGATCGCGAAGACCCGCTTGCGGCCGTACCGGTCACCGAGCGTGCCGCTCACCGGGATCAGCGCCGCCAGGCTCAGCGCGTAGGCGCTGACCACCCACTCCAGCGCCGCCCCCGACTCGTGCAGCTCACGCTGGATCGAAGGCAGGGCGACGTTCACGATCGTGATGTCGAGCAGGATCATTCCCTGGGAGATGCACATGGCAGCCAGGGTCAGCCGCCTGCGGGATTGATCGTTGAGCACGGTTCAGCACTACCCGTGATGCGCGCGGTCACCCAGCGTGATCAGCTGCCTGCCAGACGAGCGCCGGCTGTCGCCTGTGGTCCGGCCTGAAGCGGCACTTCGACATGATCTCGAAGAGTGAGTCGGCAAAAGGGCCGACGAAGTCTTCAAGATCATGATGTGGCAAGGCGAGGCGGGGGGCAGCCAGAGTCAGACGGGCGCGAGGCAGCCAGAGTCAGACGGGCGCGAGGCAGCCAGAGTCAGGCGGGCGCGAGGCAGCCAGAGTCAGGCGGGCGCGAGTCAGCCGGCCGGCTCGAGCACCGCAGGCGCGGCGCGGAACTCCAGGTTCTGCACGTCCACCGGCCCGCGGTACAGGGCGGCGT
>JASHXW010000352.1 GCA_030043395.1 Streptosporangiaceae bacterium | reverse complement strand
CCCCCCACACGTCGTGCTGGCGCTGATCCCAGGCGCCGTTGCCGACCCGGACCGGCCTGGCCCCGTCGTAGCCGGACAGGTGATCGAGCTCGAGCTCGGTCAGCTCCCGTTCCCCGCCGATTCCGTACATGATCTGGAGATCGGTTTCCTGCTCGGCCAGGTCGGCCAGGAAGTAGAAGAAGTCGTCGGCCTCCCGGATGAGCCCCAGCGTGTACAGGCCCCACAGCATGAAGGCCGAGTCCCGCAGCCACGTGTACCGGTAGTCGTAGTTGCGCTCGCCGCCCGGCGTCTCCGGCAGCGAGGAGGTGGCAGCGGCAAGGAGGGCGCCGGTCGGGGCATAGGTGAGGCCCTTGAGCGTCAGGGCCGAACGCTGCAGGTGCTTGCGCCACGGGTGGTCGGGAAACTGACCCCGGCTGAGCCATTCGTGCCAGAACGTCGCCGAGGCGGCCAGTCGTTCCTCCGCATCGGCGAGGTCCTCAGGCGGGGAGCCATCACTCCACGACAGGGCGCAGAAAGCGTGCTGGCCGCTGGTCAGGCGCTGCCGCGCGATCGCGCGGGGGCCCTCGAAGCCAAGGTTCAGGTCCGTGGTCAGCCGGACCTGGGCGGAGTCGTCGAGCAGCGCCTCGGCCTTGCCGTAGCCGGTGCCGCAATGGCGCCACGTACCGCGCTGCCGGCCATAGTCGAAGACGGGCTCGCACTCCAGGATGAAGTCGACGAAGCCGTTGACGCACCGCACCGTGCGCAGCAGCACCCGGTCGGCGCTGTGATCAGCCGGCACCCGGCGGTGCGTCGCCGATCTCGTGCCCTCGTGCCGCCAGGGACCCACGAGCAGCACATCGCGAACGACCGCCCAGCCGGTCGGCGCGCCCCAGGTCGTCTCGAGCACCATCGTCCCCGGCAGGTACCGCCGTCCGGACGGGACGGTGACGTCAGCTGGCCCGAGCCGGAAGAACCCGGCGTCGCGGTCCAGCATCGAGGCGAAGACGCTCGGCCCGTCCATCCTGGGCAGGCACATCCACTCGATGCTGCCGCTTGGCGCCACCAGGGCAGACACCTCGCAGTCCGAAAGGAATCCGTAGTCGGCGATCGGCGGATACGGGCTCCCGCTCGGCGTGGGATGAGATCCGAGCACATGGACGTCAGTCACCGATCCGCTCCCCCGTCCCCCGCCCGCTCCGGATCGTCCGCGTGGCAATCCCACCCATACCCCGGCCTGACCTGCCAGAACACAGCCGGTTGCCGGGCCAGCGGGCCGGGTAGCACCTGTGCTGGGGTTGGAACGCCCCGCGCTGAGGCGCGGCTGGCTGGTTCAGGGGGAGACCCGATGAAAGCCTTCGTGATGGAAAAAATCGGCAAGGTCGGCTTCATGGACAAGCCCATACCGAAGCCAGGTCCTAACGACGCGGTCGTGCAGACGACGCGCGCGCTCATCTGCACGTCAGACTCCCATACGGTGCACGGCGGCATCGGCCCGCGAACGAACCTCACGCTCGGGCACGAAGCCGTCGGGGTGGTGCACGACGTAGGTGATGCCGTGGAGGTGTTCAAGCCCGGTGACCGCGTGCTGGTCGGCGCAATCACGCCGGACTGGGGGCGCCCGGCCTCGCAAGACGGGCACGCCTCGCAATCCGGTGCGCCGCTGGGCGGCTGGAAGTTCTCCAACACCAAGGACGGGGTGTTCGCCGAGTACTTCCACGTCAACGAGGCCGACGCGAACATGGCGAGGATCCCGGACAGCGTCGCCGACGACATGGCCGTGTACTGCGCCGACATGCTGTCCACGGGATTCATGGGCGCGGAGAACGGCAACATCCCGATCGGCGGGACGGTAGCCGTCTTCGCGCAGGGCCCGGTCGGGCTGATGGCCACCGCCGGGGCGAAGATGCGCGGCGCTGGCCTGATCATCGGCGTCGAGTCAGTGCCTGAGCGCCAGGAGCTCGCTCGCACCTACGGCGCCGACGAAATCGTGGACTTCGCCAAGCAGGATGTGGTCGACCGGATCATGGAGCTGACCGACGGCGAGGGCGTCGACACGTCCATCGAGGCGCTCGGCGGCGACGCGACCTTCCAGACCGCGATCAAGGCCACCAAGCCGGGCGGCACGGTCTCCAACATCGGGTACTTCGGCGAAGGCGAGTTCGTCCGGATCCCGCGGGTCGAGTGGGGAGTCGGGATGGCCGGCAAGACCATTGCGACCGGCTTGTGCCCCGGTGGCCGGTTGCGGATGGACCGGCTGCTTCAGGTGCTCGAGTCCAAGCGAGTCGATCCGACGAAGATGACCTCGCACACCTTCTCCTTCGACGACATGGAGCGGGCATTCGAGGTCGCCGACAAGAAGCTCGACAACGTCATCAAGCCGCTGATCACCTTCTGACCGGAACGCACGGTTATGGGCACCGCCACAATCGACCGGCTGGCCATCTTCGGCGCGACCGGAGACCTGACCGCGCGGTACCTGCTGCCGGCGCTCGCCGCGCTGCGCGCGACCGGGCGGATTGACGGCGCATTCCAGCTCACGGCGGCGGGCCGGGAGGACTGGACGACGCAGGAGTACCGGCAGTGGGCTCGCGCCAGGCTGGACAAGCATGCCCCCGAGGTCGGGGCCGACGTCCGGGCCTTTGTCGCATCGCGGGCGAGCTATCACCAGGCGGACGTCAGCGATCCTGCCAGCGTCGGCGCGGTGATCGCCGGCGATGGTCCCGTGGCCGCTTACCTCGCGCTGCCGCCGGCGGCCTTCCCGCCGGCGGTGTCCGCACTGCACGGTGCGAACTTGCCCGAGGGCAGCCGGATCGTGCTGGAGAAGCCGTTCGGGGTGGACCTGGGCAGCGCCATCGAGCTGAACCGGCTGCTGGCGGAGACAGTGACGGAGCAGG
>JASHXW010000351.1 GCA_030043395.1 Streptosporangiaceae bacterium | reverse complement strand
TTCCACGAGGACAACGACGCCCTGGTCACGGTCGCCCTGGCCAGGGTCCCTGACCCGCTCGAATTCGGAATCGTCATCGCCGATGAGGACGGCCGGATCCAGCGCTTCCTCGAGAAGCCCACCTGGGGCCAGGTCTTCTCCGACACCGTGAACACGGGCATCTACGTGATGGAACCCGAGGTGCTCTCGCACGTCGCGTCCGGGCAGGTCGTCGACTGGTCCTCGGATGTGTTCCCCAAGCTCATCGAGAACGGCGCACCGGTCTACGGCTGGGTCTCCGACGGTTACTGGGAGGACGTCGGCACCCACGAGGCCTACCACCGGGTCCAGGCCGATGTGCTGAGCGGCAAGGTCAAGACCGACATCGACGGCTTCGAGGTGTCACCTGGCGTCTGGGTGGCCGAGGGCGCCGAGGTCGACCCTGACGCGATCCTGACCGGGCCCCTGTGCATCGGCGATTACGCGAAAGTCGAAGCCGGAGCGCAGCTTCGCGAGTTCACCGTCGTGGGCAGCAACGTGGTGGTCAAGGAGGGCGCATTCCTGCACCGGGCAGTGGTGCACAACAACGTCTACGTCGGGGTCGGCTCCACGCTGCGCGGCTGCGTGGTCGGCAAGAACACCGACGTCATGGCCTCCGCAAGGATCGAGGAAGCGGCTGTCGTGGGGGACGAGTGCGTGATCGAGTCCGAAGCCTATGTCTCGGCCGGGGTCAAGGTGTACCCGTTCAAGACCATCGAGGCAGGCGCCGTGGTCAACACCAGCGTGATCTGGGAGTCACGCGGGCAGCGGACGCTGTTTGGCCCGCGAGGCGTCTCCGGGCTAGTGAACGTCGAGATCACGCCGGAGCTGTGCGTACGGCTCGCGAGCGCGTACGCGACGACCCTGAAGAAGGGCTCGGCGGTCACCACGTCCCGTGACGTCTCCCGCGCCGCCCGGGCTCTCAAGCGCGCCGTGCACGGCGCGCTGAACGCCAGCGCGATCAATGTCGTCGACCTCGAGGCACTACCGTTGCCGGTCGCCAGGTTCGAGACAGCGAGGAGCGAGTGCAGCGGCGGCATCGCGATGCGCACGACGCCAGGCGACCCGCAGTCGGTGGACATCATCTTCCTTGACGAGCAAGGCGCTGACCTGTCGCTTGCCGTCCAGCGCAAGCTCGAGCGGGTGTTCTCGCGCCAGGAGTACCGGCGGGCGTTTCCCGGCGAGATCGCCGAGCTCACCTATCCGCCGAGGGTCATCGAGGCATACACCGCCGACTTGCTTCGCTGCGTCGACATGAGCGGCGTCAGGGACGCGCACCTGAAAGTGGTCGCCGACTGCGCGGGCGGGACGGCTTCGCTCGTGCTGCCCGGGCTGCTCGGCCGGATCGGCGTTGACGTGCTGACGGTCAACAACAGGCTCGACGAGGCCACTCCGACCCAGTCGCCCGCGCAGGTCAGGGCCGACCTGCACCGGCTCGCCGAGCTTGTCTACTCCTCCCGCGCCGCGTTCGGCGTGCGCTTCGACCCGGTCGGCGAGCGAATCACGCTGATCGACGACAAGGGCGCGCTGGTAAGCGACGACCGCGCGCTGCTCGTCGTGCTCGACCTGGTCGCGGCCGAGCGGCGGGCAGGCCGGGTGGTGCTGCCGGTCACGACGACCAGGGTGGCCGAGGACGTGTGCCGTTATCACGACGTCGAGGTCGGCTGGACACCCACCTCGCCGTACGGCCTTTACGAGGCGACGGCAGCCAGCGACGTCATTTTCGCAGCCGACGGTCGCGGCGGATTCGTGGTGCCGGAGTTCTCCAGGTCGCTCGACGGCATAGCCGCATTTGCCAGGCTCATCGGCCTGGTAGCGAGGACCAGGCTGACGCTGAGCCAGATCCACGCTCGCATCCCGGTCGCGCACCTGCTCAGGCGGTCGGTGCCGACTCCGTGGGCTGCCAAGGGCAGCGTCATGCGGACCGTCGTCGAGGCAGCGGGACGGCGCGCGATCGACACGACCGACGGCGTCCGGGTGATCGAGCCTGACCGCGGCTGGGCGCTCGTCCTGCCCGACACGGCGCAGGCGATCACGCACCTGTGGGCGGAAGGGACTGATAGCGACACCGCTCAGGCGCTCCTCGACGAGTGGGCCAGCGTCGTCGAGCAGGCCGGACGGGAGCGGCACGGGTAGACCTGAAGGCCGACGCGGTACGTCCCGAGCGTGAGACAATTGGCGTCACTAGGTGACCGCCGGATGTCATGCGGTGGCGGCGGAGCGTCGGAGGTGTCCAGCGTGTTCTGGCGGTGGCGTCGCAAGCGGACGCGAGCTGACTCGGCACGGCCAGCCCGGGCCAACCGCGTCGGCGCGCCAGTGCAGACTGCTACCGCACAGTCCGCTAGCGCCCAGGCCGGCTCGTGGGAAGCGATGCCCGAGCAGCCTGGCCAGTACTATGCCGACCCGGGGCGTCCTTATCCTGGCGAGGCACGGCAATCCGGCCCGGTACCCCAGGAGCCAAGCTACGCACGGCAGCCGTCAGGCGCCGACCAGCCAATAGAACCGCCACGCCACCCGCAGGTAGCTTGGGAGCCACAGCCGGACCTGGCCTGGCAGGATGCCCGCACGGACATGTATTCGCTCAGCGCGCCGCGGACAACGAACGGGAGGCTAGGCAGCCAGATGCCCAGCGTCTTTTGCACCGGGTGCGGTGAGGCGAACCCCGAGAGCGCGCGCTTTTGCTGGCAGTGCGGCACTCCGCTGATCCGGTCAGCCACGGATCGCCCCACGCCTGGCGAGACGACGTCGATGATCTTCACGGGCACCGAAGCGGGGGACGGCGACGTCAGCGACGAGCAGGCAGCGGATGCCGCAATCGTCGACACGTTGCCTCCGAACACGGCGCTGCTCGTGGTCAGGCGCGGGCCGAACGCGGGCAGCAGGTTCCTGCTGGACAGCGAGCTGACCGAGGTCGGCCGCAGGCCGGACAGCGACATCTTCCTCGACGACGTCACCGTGTCCCGCCGTCACGCCGAGTTCTACCGGCACGGCTCGACGTTCGCCGTGCGTGACGTGGGCAGCCTCAACGGCACCTATGTCAACAGGGAGCGCATCGAGCAGGCGGCGCTGATCGGCGGCGACGAGGTCCAGATCGGCAAGTTCAGGCTCGTCTTCCTGCAAGGCCGCCTGTCGCACGCCGAGGCCGGCGGCTAGGCGCACGGGACGGTATGAGCGGCCGGTTTGCGCGGGCATACCTCGGTATCGGTGAGGTGCTTGTTGAGCTCCGAGCGGAATTTCCGGACATCAGCGTGTCGAAGATCCGCTTCCTCGAGTCGGAGGGGCTGATCACTCCGGCCCGATCCCCGTCGGGATACCGCAGGTTCGCCCCCGCAGATGTCGACCAGCTCCGCTTCATCCTGACCGCGCAACGTGATCAGTACCTGCCGCTGCGGGTCATCAAGGAGCGCCTCGCCCTGGGCGCAATCGCGGGCCCGGATGGCAGGCCCGGCCCCGGCGCGGGCAGCAGGCCAGTCACGAGTCCTCCCGCGGATGCCGGCGCGAACCCCGGTGTCCCGCCAGGCCGCCCACCGCAGAGCCACGGGGCGGCCTCGAGCCACCCGGCCGAGATGGTCAGCCGACGCGAGCTGCTCGACGCGGCAGGCATCACTGAAGACCAGCTCGACGACCTTGAGGCGCACGGGCTGGTCAGGCGGGCTGGCAGGCTCTACGGCCAGGATGCGCTGGACGTGGCGGCGACCGTGGCCGCGCTTGAGTCCTACGGGGTGCAAGCCAGGCACCTGCGCGCCGCCAGGACGGCGGCCGACCGTGACATCTCGCTCATCGAGCAGGTCGTGGCACCCACGCTGCGTCAGCGCAGCCCCCAGGCCAGGCAGGCCGCTGGCCAGACGGCGCGAGAGATCGCGGCCCTGCTGCTGCGCCTGCACCGCGCGATGCTCGAGACAGCCCTGACCGAGGCCGGGCTGCCGGGCGGAGAGCTCGCAGATCGGTCGCCCGCGACCATGCTCCAGGGCTCCGCGGCCCCTGGCGTCAGCCATGGTGAAGACGACCTCGGCCAGCCTGGGATGACCGGGGCAAGCGCATGAGCCATCGGCCGGCGGATGAGGATCAGCCGATCACTTTCGGCGGCAGAAATGGGCGGGCATTCTCGTGATCGGCCCCCTGCCAGGTGTCCGCTCACAAGAGAGAGGGGTGTACGTTGGCAAGGAGTGCCGCGGGAACTGATGGGAAGAACGCTGACATGAGGCGCAGGTGAGGACGGAGTCGCGGTGAAGGAGATGGAGGTCGTCGGCGTCCGGGTAGAGATGCCTACGAACCAGCCCATCGTGCTGCTGAAGGAAACCGGCGGAGAGCGCTATCTGCCGATCTGGATCGGCCCGATGGAGGCAACCGCCATAGCCTTCGCGCAGCAGGGCATGGTTCCACCCCGCCCGCTGACCCACGATCTGATGCGTGACATCCTGCAGGCCCTGAAGGTCGAGCTCAGCCAGGTGAACATCACGGCCCTGCGCGACGGCATCTTCTTCGCCGACTTGGTTTTCTCCAACGGCTCGACGGTCAGCGCCCGGCCGTCCGACTCGATTGCACTTGCCCTGCGAACCGGGACGACGATCTTCGCCCAGGACGAGATCCTCGACGAGGCCGGCGTGTCGATCCCGGCCGAGCAGGAAGATGAGGACGAAGTCGAGAAGTTCCGGGAGTTTCTCGACAACATCACGCCGGAGGACTTCGGCAGCGCGACCTGAGCTGCGCAGGGGTATCAGGCGTCAATAGCGGCGACTCGCCGGGGCGATCGTTGACGAGGTAACTCCGCAGGCCTAACGTGCGAAACGTGCACCCAGGCCGGAGGTGGGCGTGGCGGTGAACAGGGGCGAGGAGCCCGAGATGGAACCGAAGCCATCGACCTGGTTCGAGGGCGAGCAGGGCACGCTGTTCGATGCCACCGATACCCCGGCGGAGGATCGCGGCTACCGCCAGCACGTGGCTTGCGCCGCTGCCGGCATCACCTACCGCCAGCTTGACTACTGGGCGCGGACAGGCCTCGTCGAGCCGACGATCAGGAAGGCCAGCGGGTCGGGCACGCAGCGGTTGTACGG
>JASHXW010000350.1 GCA_030043395.1 Streptosporangiaceae bacterium | reverse complement strand
GCTCGCCGACGCGCTGTCCGACGGCCGCTGGGACTACCCGTACCTGGGCATGTAGGTGCTGATCGAGGGACTGGCGCTGGCCGCGTTCGGCGTGCACAGGGACATGTCGAACAACGCCCTCGTCACCCAGCTACTGGCCTACGTGATGCAGGACGAGGCCAGGCACGTGGCCTTCGGCCGGCTGGCGCTCCGGGAGTACTACGCCGAGCTCACCGAGGCAGAGCGGGCCGAGCGCGAGGAGTTCCTGATCGAGGGCTGTTACCTGATGAACAACAGGTTCCGCGCTCAGGAGGTCTGGGAAACGCTGGACTTCGACGTGGACGAGTGCATGGAGTTCACTGACAAGTCCCCCGTGCAGCAAGCCTTCCGCGGTCTGCTGTTCAGCCGCATCGTGCCGTGCGTGCGGGACATCGGCCTGTGGGGACCCGATGTCCGGCGGGCGTTCGCCGACCTCGGCGTCCTGTCGGCCGCCGACAGCGACCTGGAAAAGCTCATGAGCGCGGACGAGGAGCTCGCCGAGCGGATCGACGAGGAGAAATACGCCGCGGAGCTGGCTGCCCGGCAGGCCGAGGTCGACGTCGTGATCGCAGAAGCCGCGGCCAGCTAGGCGTTCCTCTCGCCACCGGCAGGCCAGGCGCACCGCCAGGCCGGTGACCTGGGCCATCGCGCGGTCCCGCGCATCAGGTTGCGGTCGGTAATCTGAGCGCTGCACCTGGCCATGCACAATGTCATGGTCGGGCGGCGCAGGGAGGCGGCCAGTGAGCGAGCTCAGAGTCACTGTCGCTGGCCAGCCTTACAGCTTCGGGCCGGGCCAGACGGTGCGCATCGGGCGCAGTCCGGAGAGCTCCGTGATCGTGCCCGATCCCATCGTCTCCCGCGATCACGCGCGGGTGGTCTGGGACGGTGACGGCTGGGTCCTCGATGACCTGGGAAAGGGCCGCACTTTCGTCGGCGGCGTCGCCGTCGCCTCCGTTCCGGTGCAGCAGCCACTCGAGGTTCACCTGGCTACGCCGCTTGGGCCGACGGTGCGGATCGAGCTCGCCGGGACCGACTCGCGCTCGCCGCGCGCCGGCCAGGGCCGCGTGCCCGAGACGATGCTTGCGGGTGGCCAGGTGGCGGCCGGGCAGCCTGTCGCAGCCATGGCCACCACGGCAATGGCAGCGGGCGGAGCCGTAGCCGCCGGGGCTGCCGGGGCAGCCATCGCGGGCGGGGCAGCTCAAGGCGCCGGATTGACCGGGCAAGCGAACTACGCAGACCACGCCGAGCACCTCAGGGCGTTGTCCGGGGCCGGCCAGCCGGAACGGGTACGGCACGCGAGCGCCGTGCACCGGTCCAAGCTGTGGCGCGGCGACATCTCCGGCAGCTTCGAGAGCCCGGCCTACCAGCAGCTTCCCGCGCACCATGCCCGGCCAGACTCGCCGGGAGGCGACTTCGCCGAAGCCGTGCACATCCTGGTGCCGGTCCGCAGCTGGCTGAAGGATCCGGGCTGGAAGCAAGGCTCGCGCCTGCTGGTCATCGCCTATGGCCTGCTGCCGTCCATCTTCGTCGTCTTGTTCTCCACGACCAGCCACCTGAGCGCTCCGGGCTGGGCATACAGCCTGGCGATCGCCCCGCTGTGGGCGGTCGCGTTCTGGCTGCTAATCCGGCCTGGTCCGATCACCAAGCTCATCGCCTGGCTGGCCGTGGGGATCGTCGCCGGCGTCATGCTGCTGCTCCCCACCGTGACGCTGCCGTGGGAAGACGCGCTGGACAATACGGCGAACCTGCACAACCTGGGACCGTGGATCTACGGCGTCGGGTTCGCCGAGGAAGTCACCAAGGCCCTGCCGATCCTGGTCGCCGCGCTGCTGCTGCGCTGGGTCTGGAAGATCACGCTGGACGTGCGGGTCTGGATGTTCCTCGGCACCATCGCCGGGCTGGCGTTCGGCGTGCGCGAGTCCGTGCAGTACACCGCCAGCTACATCAGCCAGGACAACCACAACGCGGCCCTGGCCGTCCCGCTGATCCTGACGTTCGCGCAGCGGGTCTTCGTCGACGGGTTCCAGCACGCGGTGTGGGCTGGCATCGCGGCGTTCTTCATCGGCATGGGCGTGAACTACCGCCGGCGGCGGATCCCGCTGATCCTGTTCGGCATCACGCTGCCCGCCGTGCTGCACGGGCTGAACGACTGGAGCACGCAGCTTGCCTCGCACTGGCTGTGGATCGTGATGGAGGCCATCTCGCTGCTGCTGTTCATCGGGTACACGATGTCGGCGGCCAGCATCGAGCGGCAGGTCAGCGACTCCCCGCTGTTCCGCGGAGACTCCATGATCATGGGGGCGGTGCCAGCGGCGGACCACGCCAAGCAAACCTAGCGGCGCTCGCTACGATCGGCGGATGGCCGACTCAGCACTGCCCACGTTCCCCGCTGGCTTCCTGTGGGGCGTCGCCACGGCGGCTTACCAGATCGAGGGCGCGGTCGCCGAGGACGGCCGGGGCGAATCGGTCTGGGACACGTTCTGCCGCCGGCCGGGCGCGATCAGGGACGGTCAGACCGGCGACGTGGCCACCGACCACTATCACCGCTGGGCCGAAGACGTCGCCCTGATGGCGGACCTCGGCGTCAACGCCTACCGGTTCTCGATCGCCTGGCCCCGGGTCCAGCCAGGTGGCACCGGCCCTGCGAACCCGGCCGGGCTTGACTTCTACGACCGGCTGACCGACGCGCTCCTCGCACGGGGCATCGCGCCCGTCCCGACCCTGTATCACTGGGACCTGCCGCAACCGCTCGAGGACGCCGGCGGCTGGCTGAGCAGGGACACGGCGCTGCGGTTCGCTGACTATGCGGGGCTTGCCGCGGAGCGGCTCGCCGACCGGATCAAGGTGTTCATTACGCTGAACGAACCCTTCGTGGTCACTGCCATGGGCTATGCGCTGGGCATCCACGCGCCCGGCAAGGACCTGATGCTCGGCGCGCTGCCGACCGCGCACCATCAGCTGCTCGGGCATGGCCTGGCGACCGCCGCCCTGCGAGCCGCCAGGGTCGGGCAGGTGCTCCTCACCAACAATTACTCACCGGCATGGCCGGCCAGTGACAGCGCGGCCGACGTAGCAGCGGCGGCCGCCTACGACACCTTGCAGAACTGGCTGTTCACCGACCCCGTCCTGCTCGGCAGGTATCCGGACCTGACCGCCTTCGGCGTCACTGACGGGATGAGTTGCGTCGCCGATGGCGACCTGGAGCTGATCAGCGCGCCGATCGACGGGCTTGGCGTCAACTACTACATGCCGACCAGGCTGTCCGCGCTGCCTGGCGAGGCCCTTCCGTTCCAGATGGAGCCGATCGCTGGCTATCCGGTTACGGCGTTCGGCTGGCCGGTCGTCCCCGCGGCGTTCACCGAATTGCTTACTGGCCTGCTCGATCGCTACGCCGGCGCGCTCCCGCCGGTCTACGTCACCGAGAACGGCTGCTCACGCGAGGACGTGCTGGACGCGAGCGGCGCCGTCGACGACCAGGAGCGGATCAGCTACCTGGATGGCCACGTCAGGGCCGTGCACGCCGCCCTCAACGCAGGCGTGGACGTGCGCGGCTACTTCGAGTGGACGTTCACCGACAACTTCGAGTGGAGCGAGGGATACCACCAGCGGTTCGGACTGGTCTACACCGATTTCGAGACGCAGAAGCGGACTCCGAAAGCGTCATTCCGGTGGTATCGGGACTTGATCGCGGCCCAGCTCCAACTCGGTCAGGACTAATCACCAGGGCAGTTGGTCCGTTCCCCGGCCCGGGGCAGGCATACTTGCGTACATGTCCGTAGAGCACAACCCCGCGACGCCGCCCGATCCGGATGACTTCGACCGCCAGCTACGGGAGCTCACTTCCGGGCAGGCCGGAGCAGCGAAGTTCCGTGAACCGTCGGCCCAGGAACGGGCCAGGCAGGCGGCCGCCGCTAAACCCGCACCGGGCCGGGACTCCAAGTGGCGTAGCGGGCGCAAGGCGCGCCAGCTCAAGAAGCCCGTGGGCTCCTCTGGCCGGTCATCGTCGCGCCGCAAGGACAAGACGCGAGGCAGTACCGGACGGACCAGGCCCACGCCCAGCTCGCGCAAGCAGCGCATGCGCTCCGCCGTCAGGACGGCGGCCATCCTGATCGCGTTTGCCGCGCTCATCGTCGGCTTGCACTTCCTCGGTTTCGGGCCGCCCTTGTAGGCGCAGCGCGCCACGAGCCGACAACCAGATGAACTCGAGTCAGCGCCAGCCGAACCCCGCACAACCTGAGACCGACACACGACGACTGCCTAGGCAGATGGCTTTCGTCACCGAGATCGGCCAGCTCAAGGCCGTGCTCAGGCAGACCTTCCTGGCCGGTCCCGGGCTCCATCGCAGGGAGAACTCCGCCGAGCACTCGTGGCACCTGGCCATGATGGCGATGGCGCTGCGCGATTACGCCCCGCCGGGAACGGACATCGGCCGGGTGACGAGCATGGTCCTGCTCCACGACCTGGTCGAGATCGATGCTGGCGACCTGTTCGCCTACGCCGACCAGGATCAGCAAGAGCGGCAGGAGCGCGCTGAGCGCGCAGCAGCCGGCCGGCTCTTCGCCATCCTGCCCGCGGACCAGAGCTCGGAACTGCACCAGCTCTGGGACGAGTTCATGGCCCGCGAGTCCGCCGAGGCTAAGTTCGCCCGCGCGCTGGACCGGCTCCAGCCGATGCTGGAGAACATGACCGCAGGCGGCGGAACCTGGCGCCAGCACGCCATCACCGCCGACCAGGTCCTGGCCAAGGTCGAGCTCATCGCGGACGGCTCGCCCGCACTTGGCAAGTTCGCTACTGACCTGGTCGCCCAGGCAGTGCAGGCCGGGATTCTCGCGCCAGGGCCGGCGGCGAGATAACTAGCCGCCAGCCGCCCGGGTAGATCCCGGGCCGACTTCACGGGAAGAAGATCAGCTTTACCGCGGAGATCACGCCGATCACCACGATGATGATCCGCAGCGCCAGCGGCGGCAGGCGCCGCCCGTACCTGGCGCCGATGAGCCCGCCAGCCGCCGAGCCGGCCGCCACCAGGCCCACGGCTACCCAGTCCGGCTTGGCGACGATGACGAAGATGATCGCGGCCGTCCCGTTGACGATCCCGACCAGCACGTTCTTGCCGGCATTGATCCGCTGCATGGTCTCCGTGAGGAAGACGCCGAGCAGCCCGATCACCAGCACGCCCTGCGCCGCCCCGAAGTAGCCGCCGTAGACCCCCGCCAGGAAGACGCCGGCCAGCAGGAACGGGCCGCCGTGCTCAGCCCGTCCCTGATCCCGGCTCGCCACCCATGCCGACAGGCGCGGCTGGACGAGCACGAGAACGCAGGCGCCGATGATCAGCGCCGGAACGACGAGCTTGAAGACCCCCGCGGGAAGGGCGAGCAGGGCGGCCGCGCCGGCCAGGCCGCCAGCGCAGGACGCGATGCCGAGCCTGGTTAGCCTGGCACGCTGTCCCGTGAGCTCGGCCCGGTAGCCGTAGATGCCGCTGACATTGCCTGGCACGATCCCGATGTTGTTGGAGACGTTCGCGATGACGGGCGGAATCCCGAACGCGAGCAGGGTGGGGAACGTGATCAGCGAGCCCGATCCCACGACCGCGTTGATGGCACCGGCACCTACCGCTGCGGCGAGTATCGCCGCGATTTCACCAGGACCCACGCGATCCCCATGATCGGATGCACATCAGCTGATAAGACGGTGCATTCGCCGGTCAGCGCACCGGGATCGCACGGGCGCTCCACCGGGAGCCGACGCGCTGGACGATCAGCGGGATGCCGAAGCACTGCGACAGCCGCAGCTCGGTGAACACCTCGTCCACCGGGCCAGCTGCCAGGACGCCGCCCCTGCGCATCAGCATGGCGTGGGTGACCCCTTCCGGCACCTCCTCGACATGATGCGTGACCAGGATCAGGACGGGTGAGAACGGATCGGCGGACAGCGCCGCGATCCGGCGGAGCACGTCTTCGCGGCCCCCGAGGTCCAGGCCAGCGGCAGGCTCGTCGAGTAGCAGCAGCTCCGGGTCTGCCATCAGCGACCTGGCGATCTGCACCCGCTTGCGCTCGCCTTCGGACA
>JASHXW010000349.1 GCA_030043395.1 Streptosporangiaceae bacterium | reverse complement strand
GGTGAAGTCCATGACCACCCAGGAGATCGGCCTGAACGAGGCCCTGGCGGCCGACGGCATCGGGGTGCTGGAAACCGACCTGGCCGAGCTCATCGTCTCACTCGGGCACGACCTGCCCAGCCACATCCTGGTCCCGGCCATCCACAAGAACCGCGCCGAGATCAGGGAGATCTTCCTGCGCGAGATGGGAGACGTCGACCCAGGGCTGACCGACGAGCCGCGCGCGCTCGCCGAGGCGGCACGGCTGCACCTGCGCCGAAAGTTCCTGACCGCTCAGGTCGGAATCAGTGGTGCCAACTTCGCCGTGGCCCGGACGGGCACGCTCTGCGTGGTCGAGTCCGAGGGGAACGGCCGAATGTGCCTGACCTTGCCGCGGACGCTGATCACGCTGATGGGCATCGAGAAAGTCGTGCCTTCCTGGGAAGACCTCGGCGTCTTCCTGCAGTTGCTCCCGCGATCGGCGACGGGGGAGCGGATGAATCCTTACACGTCCATGTGGACCGGCGTGACGCCGGGAGACGGGCCGCAGCAGGTCCACCTGGTGTTGCTGGACAACGGCAGGACCGCGGCGCTGGCTGACGAGGTAGGCCGCCCGGCGCTATCCTGCATCCGGTGCTCGGCCTGCCTGAACGTGTGCCCGGTCTACGAGCGCACCGGCGGGCACGCTTACGGGTCTGTCTACCCCGGCCCGATCGGCGCGATCTTGTCGCCGCAGCTCACCGGTATCGCCGACAACGCCACTTTGCCCTACGCCTCGTCCCTCTGCGGCGCGTGCTTCGACGCGTGCCCGGTGAAGATCGACATCCCGTCGATCCTGGTCCACCTGCGGGCGCGGCACGTGCAGGAGAGTGCCGCTGCCTCCCGGGTGCCGGACGCGGAGGCATTGACCATGGCCGCCGCTGCCTGGGTCATGTCCAGCCCGGCCAGGTACGCCGCGGCGCAGCGCGGCGGGCGGGCTGGAAGGCTGATCGGTCGGCAGGGACGAATCCGCCGCCTGCCGCCGCCGCTAGCGGGCTGGACGTCGTCGCGGGACGCCCCGGTCCCGCCGACGCAGACGTTCCGCGAGTGGTGGCGTGACGAGCACGAGGATCCCGATGAGCCCGCGTGAGGAGGTACTCGGCCGGATCCGCCGGGCGCTCGGCACGACCGCTGGGCTTGAGTCCGGTGACGCCATACCGCGCGAGTACCGGACCGGCGGCGAACTGAGCGGTCCTGCGCTGATTGACCTGCTCACCGAGCGGCTCGAGGATTACGGCAGCACTGTCCGGCGCTGCGAGCAAGCCGAACTCGGCGCGACCATAGTCGCGGCACTGACCGAGTGGGGAGCTCGTCGCGTCGTAGTCCCGGCCGGCCTGGATCTGCCAGAGCTGATCCCGCCTGGCCTGCCTGGCGCTGGGCCGGCCGAGGACGTGCAAGACGTCGAGGTCGTCGTGGACGAGGGCCTGAGCCCCGCGGTGCTCGATACATTCGACGCGGTGATCACGACCGCCGCCGTGGCGGTTGCCGAGACCGGCACCATTGTGCTCGACGGTTCCGCCGGCCAGGGTCGGCGGGCGGTGTCACTGATTCCCGACTACCACCTGTGCATCGTGCGGGACAGTCAGGTGGTCGAGCTTGTCGTGCAATCAATCCCCATTCTGCGGGCCGAGCGGCCGCTGACCTGGATCAGCGGCCCGTCGGCCACGAGCGACATCGAGCTTGACCGAGTCCAGGGCGTCCACGGTCCGCGAACGCTTGAGGTGATCGTGGTTTCGGCCGAACCGCCTAACCCTGCCTAGGGCGCAGGCGTGGTCCTGCAGACGGTTGCAACGGCCGCGGCGAATCGGGCGTCATCAAAGCGTGTTCGTTCTGTGTCGTAATTCTCGCGAAACTCGCACCGCTGTTTCAGGGTCCTGCTCTAGCATCTGCGCTACCCAGAGGAGCGTGATGAGGATGCGGCGAGCGAAACACTTCCCAGCTGTCGTCGCCGTGCTGCTCGTGGCGCTCGCTCTTGGCGCCACGGCGTGCGGGAAGCACGGCGTCTCCGGTTCGCACCTGAGCACGCCAGGCGTGACCCCGTCGACCGCGCGTTCCTCGCCAGCGAGTTCCGGTTCAGGCAGCAGCACCCCCAAGCCTGCCGACGCGGCGCACGGGATCTGCACATCTGCCGCCCATCCCGCCCTGGCGGCGGAGCTCTCGCAGCAGCTCACGAGCGTGCTCCGGCACAGGACGTCGAGGGTGGGCATCGCGGCAGAGGACCCTGCGGACGGGATGTCCTGCCGCTACCACCAATGGCGCAAGTTCCACTCGGCGAGCACGGTCAAGGTCATCATCTTGAGCTCGCTCCTGTATGAGTTGCAGCCCGGGCACCACTACCTGTCCGAAGAGCAGGTCGAGCTGGCGCACTTGATGATCACAGAGTCGGATAACGACGCCGCCACGGCGCTGTGGAACGAGATTGGCATGGCCAACCTGCAGCGGTTCCTCGATGCGGCCAAGATGAGCCATACCGAACTCGGTCAGGATGGCTACTGGGGCCTGACCGTGGAGAACGCGCACGACGAGATGCGACTGCTGCGGCTCCTGGTCACGCCCAACAAGGTCCTGAACAAGGCGAGCCGCCTCTACGTGCTCAAGCTGATGGGCGAGGTCATTCCCTCGCAACGGTGGGGCGACTCTGCTGGCGCACCGACCGATGTCACGGTCCACATCAAGAATGGGTGGCTGCCGGATCCGGATCTGTGGGTCATCAACAGCCTGGGCGACTTCACCTCGGCGTCGGGCAGCTACTCGATCGTGATCCTGACTAACCGGAATCCGAACATGGGCTACGGGGTGGACACAGTCCAGAAACTCGCGCGGCCGATCAATCAGCGGTTCGCCGCTGGCTGAGCGCCAGTACCGGTCGTACCTGGGCGAGGAGCGCTGACTGCTAGTACCTGTCGTACCTGGGCGAGGAGCGCCATGAGTCGTCCTGGCTCGTGCTCGCCGAACCAGACGAGGACTGCGCCGGGCGCCAGGGCTGGCGCTGACCGCCCCCGCCATAGCCCGGCCCGCCCCGCTTGCTCGCCAGCCAGCGCGATCCCAGGATCCCGCGTGTGACGGCTATGACCGCGGCGAGCAAGGTCGCGAGGACGATCGTGTCGAAGCCGTGGGCCATCCACTGCAGGGCCGCGACCGCCAGCGCAGTGTGGGACAGGTGGGCGGTCGGGTCGCTGGCGTAGCCGAGAGGCATCGCGCAGCAGACGTAGGCCACGGCAGGCACCGGAATGATCAGGTAGCACTGCCGCCGCCGGACCCCGAGGCTCGCGAGAACGGTCCCGCCAAGCAGGAAGATCGACAGTATGAGGCCTGGGCCGGCGCCAGCCATGACGCTGACCAGCATGCCGAGGATGGCAGTGCCAGCGGCGACGAACAGCCCCGTCCGGCCGCTCCATCCCCCGAACTTGCCAGCGGGCGGCTCGGCCGGCTGCTGGGATTCCAGGTCACGGCCGTGGCGATCGGAGCCGGGGTCGGCGCCGAGGCCGTCATAGTCACGCGCCTCGTCGAGGTCTCGCGAGCTGCCGTACCGCCGGGTCGCATCGCCGCGCATGCCGTCGTACGCGCCGTCGTAGCCGGAGGTGCCGTCGTAGCGGCCTGCGCCGTCGTAGCCGGAGGTGCCGTCGTAGCGGGCTGCGCCGTCGTAGCGGCCTGTGGCGTCATAGTCGCTCGCGCTGTCGTCGTAGCGACTCAGGGAGTCGTTGCGGCTCGGCGAGCGATCGAGGCGGGTCGCGTCGTCGTAGCGGTTGCTGCCATATTCGCTTGCGCTGCCGTAGTCGCCTGTGCCGTAGTCGCCTTGGCTGCCGTAGTCGCCTGCGCTGCGGTAGTCGCGAGCATTGCCGTAGTCACCTGGGCCGCCATAATCGCCCTGGTTGCCGTAGTC
>JASHXW010000348.1 GCA_030043395.1 Streptosporangiaceae bacterium | reverse complement strand
CGGCGACCCGGCCGGGATCCTGGCCGAGTCACCGCACGGGCACAGCGACCTGTACGTGGCGCTGACCCGGGCCACGCAGCGCCTGGGCGTCGTGTATTCCGGCGAGCTGCCGAAGGTCCTGGCCGGCTTGCATCCGGCCGGCGACCCAGCCCCGGCCCCTTAGCGTGTCATCCATGACTGTCCCGGCTCCGTTGCGCATGACCACGGTGCAAGCTAACGATCTTGAGTTCGGGCTGCTCGAAGCGGGATCGGGCCCGCTGGCGCTGTGCCTGCACGGGTTTCCTGACACCGCCCACACCTGGGAGCACCTGCTGCCGGCCCTGGCCGACGCCGGGTTCCATGCCGTGGCCCCGTTCATGCGCGGTTACGCGCCGACCGCGATCCCGGCCGACGGCGCGTACCAGGTCGGTGCGCTGGTGGCCGACGCGGTGGCCTTGCACGAGGCCCTGGGCGGTGACGGGGACGCGGTGCTGATCGGCCACGACTGGGGGGCCGAGACCGCGTACGGGGCGGCTGCCTTCGCCCCGGACCGGTGGCGGCGGCTGGTGACCCTGGCCGTGCCGCCCGCCGCCCTCGACCTGGTGCTGTTCAGCGACTACGAGCAGCTCAAGCGGCTGTTCTACACGTTCATGTTCCGTGACCCCAACGGGTTCGCCGACGCGGTGGTGGCCCGCGACGGGATGGCGTTCCTGGACCGGCTCTGGGCCGACTGGTCGCCCGGCTTCCCGGCCGGCGGCCATCTGGCCCGGGTCAAGCAGTCCTTGCGCCAGCCCGCCAACCTGGCCGCCGCGATCGGCTACTACCGCGCCGCGGGCGGCTACTACCGGGCCCTCGGTGTCCCCGACCCGCCGGGCGACCCCGATCGCGCCGCGCGCTACGCGGCCGAGCAGGAGGCCACCGGCCGGCAGGCGCCGCAGCCCACCCTGTACCTGCACGGAGCCGACGACGGCTGCATCCGGGTGGAACTGGCCCGTGGCACCGAGCGGCTGCTCGCCCCGTCCTCGCGCATGGTCGTGATCGAGCGCGCCGGTCATTTTCTGCAGCTGGAACGGCCCGGCGAGGTCAACGACCACATTCTCGGGTGGGTCGCCGGCTAGCCGGGACGCGCGGTCCGAGCGAAGGCCCGGGCCGGGCCGCCTGTTTCCGGCGCCAGAATGCGACGAGGCCCCTACATGTATGAGATGCAGGGGCCTCGCCCGGTCCAGTGACGCTGGCTGACCGATTGCTCGGCCGCCCGGCGCTACTTCGCCGACCACTGCCACCAGATACCCGTCCGGAGTGCCGGTCGCCCGGTTCTCCAGCCGTTTCCCGGAGTTTCCCCCGGAATCGGTATCCGGTACCAGACACCCGCCCGAAGTACCGGTCACCCGATTCTCCAGCCGTTTCCCAGTTATTGCCGAGATTGGTATCCGTCCAGATACCCGCCCGAGGCGCCGGTTGCCCGATTCCTCAGCCGTTTCCCGAAGTTGCCCCCGGGAGCGGTACCCGTTCAGATACCCGCCCGAAGTGCCGGTTGCCCGGCCCCTCAGCCGTTCTCGGAGTTCCCCGGGAGCGGTATCCGTTTTAGCGGTGAATGAATTTCTACAGCCTCAGCCCGACCCGGCACAAGGGTTTTCTCGCGGCAATTTCAAGATTCTTTGGCCATCCACAGGACACCCGGAGTTATCCCCCGCGCCCAGCGGTATTTCCACCGGGCTATCCACAGATTCGTCCACAGTCAGTGGAGTTCCGGCTGGTCGCGGACCTGAGGACGGGCCGCGGCCGGCCACCGGCGAGCGGCGGGCCGGGCCGCAACCGGCGAGCGGCGGGCCGCTCCTCTAGTTGTCGTCGTCGCGGTCGGAGGAGTCGCCACCGTTGCCGCGGGAGCCGCCGTTGCCGCGAGTGTTGCCGAACAGCCGCTGCCCGGTGCCGACCGCGGTCTCGGCCACCACGCGCACCGCCCCGATGAGCGGGTCCGACGAGCGGTTCCAGGACTCCTGGTAGGACCGGGCCGCCGCCTTGAACTCGTCGGCGGGCGACGCCTCGGGGTCGTCCTCCCGCCGCGGGTAGCGGCCGGCCAGGATCTGGGAGTAGTCGCCCTGGGTCGCCCAGCGGTCCAGCTCGGCGAAGCGGATCACCGCGAACGGGTGCGTGTTGCCCTGCAGCTGCAGCAGCTTGAGCAGGCCCTCCCGGACGTCGGGGACGGCGTCGTACTCGCGTGCCTGCTGGTGGAACGCGTCGTGGCTGAACTCGGCCAGCCGGGAGCCGCCGGCCGTCTTCATCAGCGCGCGGCGCGCCGCCTCCACGTCCTGGCCGGCCAGCAGGCCGGCCCGGTCGCAGGACAGCTCGGACTTGCGGTACCACTCCTCCAGACCCCAGATGATGGCCCGGAGCGGGAAGACGATCGGCATCCAGGCGATCCGCGCGGCCAGGTTGATGAGGTGGTACATCATCGTCCGGTACACCGCGTGCCCCGACAGCACGTGCCCGAGCTCGTGCCCGATCACGAACCGGAGCTCCTCGGGGTCCATCAGGTCGACCATGCCGGTCGTGATCACCATGAACGGCTTGTCGGTGCCCAGGGTCATCGCGTTCACGAGCGGGTTCTGGGAGATGAACAGCTCGGGCACCGTCGGCAGGTCCAGGATGTAGCAGCCGTCCAGCAGCGACTGGTAGATCTGCGGGAACTGCTGCTCGGACGCGCGCACCGAGCTGGCCAGGAACATCAGCCGCAGGCTCCGGTCGTTGAACAGCGACGCCAGGCGGCGCAGCAAGGTGTCGAAGCCGGAAAGCTTGCGCAGCGCGACCAGGGCGGAGCGGTCGGCCGGATGTTCGTAGGCGCGGGAGCTGATACCGGGCAGACGCACCCGGGAGCGGTCGGGCACAGTGGTCATGGGGCCATGCTATGCCCAACGCGCAATATCTCGTTCCCGCGTGCGACGATCATGGTGACGAGCCGGCGTGGACAGGACTGGAGGCAGCATGTCTGACGAGCGGGCGGCGCCCATGTTCGAGCCGGACGCTGAGTCGATGCCGCCGGAGCAGCTCGCTGAGCTGCAGGGCCGCCGGCTGCGCGGGCTGGTCGACCGGCTGCTCGCCGCGGGCGGGGTCCAGGCCGGGCGGCTCAAGGACGCCGGCGTGAGCAGCGGGGCCGATGTCGCGCTGGCCGACCTGCCCGGCCTGCCTACGACGGTCAAGGACGACATGTGGCGCGGCTACCCGTTCGGGATGTTCGCGGTCAAGACCGAGGACGTCGTCGCCCTGCACGGTTCCAGCGGTACCGGCGGGCGGCCCACGCTGGTCGGGTACACCCGCGGCGATTTGCGGCTGTGGGCGCGGATGTGCGCGCGGGCGCTGGCCGCGGCCGGCGCCAGGCCCGGCAGCATCGTGCACAACGCCTACGGCTACGGCCTGTTCACCGGCGGGATCGGCATTCACCAGGGAGCCGTGGAGCTCGGCGCCACGGTGGTCCCGGTCTCCGGCGGGATGACCGCGCGGCAGGTGACGCTGCTGCGGGACCTGCGGCCCGACATCCTGACCTGCACGCCGTCGTACGCGATCCGGCTGGGC
>JASHXW010000347.1 GCA_030043395.1 Streptosporangiaceae bacterium | reverse complement strand
ATTGCTCTTGGCGCGCGGGTCACGCCCCCCGGACCTGTCGCCGGCTCGGGCCTGCCGCGGCGCGCCGCGACGAGAGTCCTCGCGCATCACGCCTCCTCGTCGCCGGCCTGCCTGTTGCGAGGTATCTGACAGGCCTCTAGCCTAGCCGGGACCGGGGCCAGACGTTCTGACCTGTTGCTCTTCGCCGCGGCGGGCGCAAGCGCCGGACGGTCCGCCCGAGAGCCATGGACGTGGCATGCTGAGTGCGCGGCCGGCATCCGGGCTGCCGGGATCAAGGAGGACACGGGTCAGGTGAGCGCCGAACCGACGCGCCGGGTCATCCTCGCGGGTGCGTCCTGCGCCGTGCTGCTCGGCGGCTTGCTGGCCGGCTGCAAGGGCATCGCCGCACTCGGCCCGCTGCCTAAGCCCGGCGCCGATGTCAGGACACTCGACGACGCGATCGGCGCCGAGGAGGCGATGGTCGCCAGGTACCGGGCGGCGGCCGGCGCGCTGTCAGGCAACACCGCGCTGTCGGCAACTGTCCAGCGGCTGCTCGGTGAGCACCAGCAGCACTTGCAGGCGCTACGGTCCAGGCTGCTGCTGCCACGCCGGCTTGCCACGGCAAGTCCGCGGCCGACCCCGACGCCGACCCTGCCGGCCGGGGCGGCGAACGTGCTTGCCGACCTGAAGGCCGCGGAAACAGCGGCATCGGCCAGGCTGATGGGCGAGCTCCTGCATGTCCCGCCAGCCCTCGCCCAGCTGATGGCGAGCATCGCAGCGTCCGAGGCTTCGCACGCGGAAGTTCTCGGGCAGGTGAAGCTGCATTGATGGCGGGGCTGGAAAGACGGCAGGGCTGGCGTCCATGACAGGGCAAAGCGGCGGGCGCGACGGGCTGGTGGTCGCTGCGCTGCAGGCCGCGCTGGCAGCCGAGCAGGCAGCCAGCTACGGATACGGCATCGTGGGGGCGCACCTGGGCGGGGCCAAGTTCAGCCTCGCGTCGGCTGACTGCGTCGCCCACGAGCGGGCCAGGGACAACCTGGTCAGGCTGATCACTGCCCGCGGCGCGACCCCGCGGGCGGCCGCGGTCGCCTACCAGCTGCCAATCAAGGTCAGCGACTCGGCGCAGGCAGTGTCACTGGCCATCCTGCTGGAGCGCAAGGTCGCCACCGCCTATCTCGGACTGGTCGCGGTAACCGATCCTGCCCTGCGGAAGTACGGCGCCGAGCAGATGAGCGCCGCCACTGTCCGGGCCATAACCTGGGGGGGCAGGCCGCAGGCGTTCCCCGGGCTGCCCACCGTGCGCTAGCTGGCGGCGCGCAAGACCCGCGCGATCAGCGCAGCTGCCGTCGCGGCCTGATCACCAGGGGCGATCCGCTGGGCCCACGGCCACCAGAACCACCAAAGGCCGTCCTGGCTGCGTCCCACATAGACGTCCTCGGCGAGCATCGACGCCGCCGGGTTCACCACTCGCAGGCTGGGTACCCGGCCAACCGGGGCCGTCAGCCTGCTGTTCATGCCGAGCCGGCCGAGTTCCTCGGCCAGGCCGGTGAGGCGATCCAGGAAATAATCTGGCGCTCGATCCGGGCCGGACTCATGGCTGACGCGACTTACTGCCAGGGTCACTGCGTCACCTAACGTGCTCACTCGATTGCTTAAGGTAATGCTCGTCAAGAATGCCCGTACCTAGGCCCCGCATGCAAGGTCTGGTCAGAACTTGTCAGGGCCACGCCGTAGCGATGACCCATCAAGAGCCATTTGGCGGAATTATTTTCACGCCACGCCGAAGAGGCGTCAGGAGGCGAGGGCCTGCGTCAGTGGGCCATCCGGCTCACGAAGCGCCTCGGGCAAGGGCTGCGCGTGCAGCACGGTAAGCCGGGAAACGGCCCGGGTCAATGCCACGTAGAGCCGCTGCAGGCCGCGCGCTTCGGCCGTTGCGATCCTGGCCGGCTCGACCACGATCACGTGATCGAACTCAAGGCCCTTGGCCAGGCCAACCGGCACGACGAGCAGCTGGCTGGCGGCGGCTAGCCCGTCAAGCACCTCGTGGGCTAGGCCCGCCGAGCGAAGCATCGCCGCGGTCTGCGCGGCATCGGCGTCAGCCGTGATCACGGCGACCGAACCTGGCCTGGTCAGCGCGTCGGCGCAGGCCGCGGACAAGGCGCCGGCCATGCCAGGCCCGCGAACGGCGGTGACCGTCAGCGACCCCGGGTCCTGGCGGACCGACTGAGCGGGCTCGAGCCCAGGCGCGATCTGTCCGAGCAGGCGGCTGGCGAAGTCGAGTATCTGGCGCGGCACGCGGTAGCCGGTAGTGAGCACCTCCAGCGACGCGTCCGGCTTCCCGAGGTGCCCGAGTAGCTGCTCCCAGCTCTTCGCGGCCCACGGCGTCGTCCCCTGCGCGATGTCGCCAAGCACCGTCACCGAGCCGGTCGTGCAACGGCGCCCGATCGCACGGCATGCCATCGCCGACAGATCCTGCGCCTCGTCCACGACGACGTGCGCCAGGCTCGGGGTCCGCTCGAGCAGGTCCCTGACCTCGTCCACGAGCAGCGCGTCGGCCGCCGACCAGCGCGCCGAGCCCGGGCTGCGCGGCGGCCGCGCCCATGCGATCGCGTCCTGCTCCTCCTCGCTGAGCACGCCTTCCGCTGCCTTGGCGAGCACGGAGCGATCGGCCAGCACCTCGAACACCACCCGGACAGGATCAGTCTTGGGCCAGATCGCGTCCACGGCGGACTTGACCGGCGCGCTGCGCCGCACTGACTCGTGCGTGCGGTCGTCGCAGGTCTCGCCCGACGCCTCCATCTGGGTCAGGATGACGTGCGCGATCCGGTGCGAGAGCATCTCCCGGCCGGTCCCGTACCGGACTCCGCGGTCGCGCAGCTCGGCGACCAGCCCTCCGAGGCGATCGGTGGCTACCCGCCAGCGGCGCGAGCCGCGGACGAGCAGGATTGGCTCGGGTGGTTCGTTCAGCCTGGCCCAAAGAGCCCTGTGCAGCACCGCAGCCATCCGGGCGTCGCCCTTGATGCTGGCCGCGGGCTCGGTGTCGGTGCCGCGGACCGGGACGGTCGCGATGAGCTCGCTGACGGAGGTCTGCTCGGCGTCGAACTCGCCGAGGGCGGGCAGCACGTTGTGGATATAGGTGAGGAACGCCCGGTTAGGCCCGAGGACGAGCACTCCGCCCCGGCTCATCCGTTCCCGGTAGGCGTACAGCAGGTAGGCCACGCGATGCAGGCCGACCGCGGTCTTGCCGGTACCTGGCGCGCCCTGGACGCAGACCGACTCGCCGGCCTCGGCGCGGACGATGTCGTCCTGCTCTGGCTGGATGGTCGCCACGATGTCCCGCATGGCGCCTGACCGCGGCCGCTCGATCTCCTCGATCATGATCCGGCTCATCGCCGGGACATGCTGCCCGGACTGCGGAGCAGCGGCGAATGCCTCGTCCTCGTAGGCAGTCAGCTCACCTGAGCTGAACCCGAACCTGCGGCGCCTGGCCAGCCCCATCGGATCGGCCTGGCTCGCCCGGTAGAAAGGCCGCGAGACCGGAGCGCGCCAGTCGATCACGACCGGGTGGCCATCGGCGTCGTGCACATGCCGGCGGCCGATGTGGAACTGCTCCGCGCCTTGCCCGTCAGCCGCGGCGGGCGCCGGGGCCCGGGCCGCAGCTGCGCCGTCAGCGCCTTCCTGGTCACTGCCGACCGCGCTGGCGTAGTCGAGCCTGCCGAAGAACAAGGGAGCGTCGGGCATGTCACGCAGCGACTCGGCGCGCCGGTACAGGTCCGCTTTGAGGTACTGCTCGGAGACTCGGTCGCCTGCCATGGCCGGCAGGGCGAGCACGTTCTCGCGCATCAGCCGCAGGAACTCCCGCGCACTCGCCAGGTGCTCGCGCTCCGCTGCGAGCACCTGATCCTCTGCCGTGTCTGGACCGATGGCCGTGGGCATGGCTCAGCTCCTCGAAGGCATCAGGGGTCGGCACAAGGGCATAGGAGCCTAGCAGCGGCACCGGTCGCCGTCACCTGATTTTCCGGCGGGCGACAAGGCCTGGCCGCCGGCTGATCGCAGGCTGGGGGCCGGCGGCGCCGCGAGCGACGTCAGAACAGGACGGACATGAACGTGCCGACCTGGCGGAAGCCGACCCGGTGGTACGCCGCCCTGGCCGGAGCGTTGAAGTCGTTGACGTACAAGGTGACAAGCGGCGCCATGGTCTGGCGCGCGATCGTGACGACGGCGGCCATGCCGCGCGTTGCGCGGCCGCGACCTCGCAGCTGCGGCGGCACCCACACCCCTTGCACCAGGCACGCATGCGGCGTGGCAGCGCCGACCTCCGCCTTGAAGGCGATCTTGCCGTCCTCGAACCTCGCGAAGGACCTACCCGCCGCCACCAGCTCGCTGACCCTGGCGCGGTAGGCGGCGCCGCCGTCCGGGCCGATCGGCGAGACGCCCACTTCCTCGGTGAACATGGCGATGCTGGCGGGCAGCAGGACGCCCACCTCGTCGGGCTGCACGGCCCGTACGGCGGGGTCTGGCTCGACGAGGGGGTCACGGGCGATCGCCATCAGCGGCTGGCAGGGCCTGACCTCCCGCGGGCGGTCCCAGTAAGGCGCGAGCTGGCGCCACAAGTCGGCGACCGCCTCCGCCGGGCCCGCGATCGACGAGCAGCGGCGGCCCTGGCGCCGTGCCCTGTCGGCGAAGGCGGCGGTAGCGGCCGGGACGGCCTGCACCGGAACCAGGTTGGCGCCCGAGTAGCACATGGAGACCAGGAGCCCAGCCTCCCGGTAACCCCAGATCTCCGCGCCTAGCCGCATCGAGTCCAGTCCGCAGGCCCTGATGCGCGCGGTCACGAAGACGTTCGCGGCCGGATCACGATCGCACAAGGCTAGCGCCTCGTCGCGTTGCCGGTCGGTAAGCAGGCTTGCCCCGGACGAGTGGCCTGCCCTAGTGCGCAGCACGATTCAAGGGTAACCGCAGCAGACCCGGCAGTACCGGATCACGCAGGCGGCGTTCCGACCGCGGTACGCGGAATTGCCCGTTCGGCGCCGGTCGGGGACTCAGCCGCTCGGAACGGGCTCAGGCACTGGCGCGCACGTTGCGTTCACCATGCCCGGCTTCTGGGGCAGGGCACCGGTCGCGAGGTAGCGGTTCAGGTATCCGTTGACGCAGTTGTTGGGCGGGTACGCCAGCGACTGCCCGTGATTGCCGCCGCCTTCCACGACGACCATCCTGGCCGTCGGCAGCATCCGGTGCGCTACCTGGGCGCCGGCGTACGGCGTCGCCGCATCCAGCGTTCCCTGCAGCATCAGGATTCCTGGCAGTCCCTTGGCGCCGATCTTGAGCGGCTTGGCCGGGCCATGCACCGGCCAGAACGCGCACGCCGCGTTGTACCAGGCGTTGTCCCATGCCTCGAACGGCGCCGACCGGTAGATCTTGCGCGTGTCGGAGTTCCAGTAGGACCAGTCGCGCGGCCACGCCACGTCGGCGCACTCCACCGCGTTGTACACGGCGAACTCGTTCTCGTTCTGCTTGCCGACCTCGTTGAAGTCCTCGAGCAGCAGCGTGTCGGAGTGGTCCTTCAGGTAATCCGCCAGGCCCGCGGCAAGGGCCGGCCAGTACTCGTCGTCGTAGGCGCCGGTGATGAAGGTGTCGTCCAGCTCGTCAGGGCCGATGTTCGGCCCTGACGGGTTGACGACGGGCTTGGCGGCAAGCTTGTCGCGCGCCGCGTAGTACGACCGGCTGGCCTGCGCCGGCGTCGATCCCAGGTGGTAGAGCCGGTTGTAGCGGGCGAGCCAGGCATAGAACGCGTTCATCCGGCCCTGGAAGGCGTAGTCCTGGGCGACGTTGTCGGCGTACCAGACACCCGCCGGGTCCACCGTGCTGTCCAGGACCATCCGCCTGACCCGGGTCGGGAACAGCGTCGCGTAGACCTGGCCCATGTAGGTGCCGTAGGAGTAGCCAAGGTAGTTCAGCTTCTGCTGGCCCATGGCGGCGCGGATCTGGTCCATGTCCCTGGCGATGTTCTCGGTCGTCATGTACGGCAGCAGCCACCCGTACCGCTTCTCGCAGTCAGCCGCGTAAGCCTTGGCCCTGTTCTCCATCACCTGCTCAGCGGCCGCGTTCGCCGGGATGTAGTCGGGCCGCTCCTTGGCGAAGAACGACGGATCGCAGTGCAGCGCGGGAACTGAGGCCCCGACGCCCCGGGTGTCGAACCCGACGATGTCGTACTCCGACGCCACTGACGGGCTGAGCCCCTTGGCGACGTAGCCTGCCCACGACAACCCGCTGGCGCCGGGGCCGCCCGGGTTGACCAGCAAGATGCCCTGGCGCTTGCTAGGTGGCGCCGTCGCGGGCACCATCTCGAGCGCGATCGTGATCTTGCGGCCACCCGGCTTGGCGTAGTCCAGCGGGACCGCCAGCCGGCCGCAGTACTGCTGCGCGCCGCACAGCCGCCAGTGGATGAGCGACTGGCCGGGAAGCGCGCCGGCCTGGCCTTGGTCACCGGACGGGCTCTGCGTGTGCGACGGGCTGGATGAGCCACCCGACGTGCAGCCCGCCACCGCGACCAGCGCGACCGCGGTAGCGGCGAGAAGGCGTTTACTCATCTCGCTGCTTCTGCGTCGGGCATCGCCGCGGCCAGCTTCATGGCCTCCTCGATCAGCGTCTCGACGATCTTGGATTCTGGCACCGTGGCGATCACCTCGCCGCGCACGAAGATCTGGCCCTTCCCGTTGCCTGAGGCCACGCCCAGATCTGCCTCCCTCGCCTCGCCAGGGCCGTTCACGACGCAGCCCATGACGGCGACGCGCAGCGGCACGTCCATGCCCTCCAGGGCCGCGGTCACCTCGTCGGCCAGCGTGTAGACGTCAACCTGGGCCCGCCCGCACGAGGGGCAGGAAACGATCTCCAGGCCCCGTTCGCGCAGCCCAAGCGACTCCAGGATCGCGATGCCGACCTTGACCTCCTCGACCGGCGGCGCTGAGAGCGACACGCGGATGGTGTCGCCGATGCCCTCGGCAAGGAGCGCGCCGAACGCGACCGCCGACTTGACGGTGCCCTGGAACGCGGGCCCTGCCTCGGTGACACCTAGGTGCAGCGGGTAGTCACAGCGCTCGGCGAGCATCCGGTAGGCCTGGATCATCACCACCGGGTCGTGGTGCTTCACCGAGATCTTGATGTCACGGAAGCCGTGCTCCTCGAACAGGGAGCATTCCCACAGCGCCGACTCGGTCAGCGCCTCGGGGGTTGCCCTGCCGTACTTGGCCATCAGCCGCTTGTCCAGCGACCCGGCGTTGACGCCGATCCTGACCGGGATCTGCGCGTCGGCCGCTGCCCTGGCTATCTCGCCGACCTTGTCGTCGAAGGCCTTGATATTGCCCGGGTTCACCCGGACCGCGGCGCAGCCGGCGTCGATCGCGGCGAAGACGTACTTGGGCTGGAAGTGGATGTCGGCGATCACCGGGATCTGCGACTTGCGGGCGATCTCCGGCAGCGCGTCGGCGTCGTCCTGCGACGGGACGGCGACCCGGACGATCTGGCAGCCCGCGGCCGTCAGCTCGGCGATCTGCTGCAAGGTGGCGTTGACGTCGGCGGTCAGCGTGGTCGTCATCGACTGCACGGACACCGGTGCGCCGCCGCCGACCGGGACGGCATGCTTGCCTTTGCCCACCATGACCTGCCGTGACGCCCTGCGCTCGCCCAGCGAGGCAGGCGGCGGCTTGGGCATGCCCAGGTTGACGGTCATCGCAGTTCTCGCCTCGCAGTCATCGCTCGGATCTCTTCCTTGTCCCAGGTCATTGCAGGTGCAGCGGGTTGACGATGTCGGCGGCGATCAGCAGCAGGCTCAGGCAGACCAGCAGCGCGAACGCGCCGACGCTGACCGGAATCAGCTTGGAGATGTCCACGAGCCCCGGATCGGGCCGGTGCCGCAGCTTCGCCACGCCGGACCTGGCCCGCTCGTACAGGACTACGGCGATGTGCCCGCCGTCGAGCGGCAGCAGTGGCAGCAAGTTGAAGATCCCGATGAAGATGTTCACCGAGATGACGATCTCCAGGATCGCGCCGACCGTCTCGCGCCAGCCCCCGCCCGCCTCGACGACCTGGCCGGTGACCCGCGCGGCGCCGACGACGCTGCTGATCTGGCCGCATGCGGAGGTGGACCGGTCCTTGGAGAACAGGACCGGGATCGCGCAAGGGATCTTGGACAGGCCGCTGAACGACTCGGTCACGATGGTCCCGAAGTTCGTGCCTGCCTGGCCGACGGCCGTGATCGGCCCGGCCTGGCTGTACACGGGCGACTGCGAGACCCCGAGGTAAGAGATCTTCTTCTTCACGTCCCAGCTCGGCCTGGCCAGCTCGACGGTCAGGTCAAGCAGCCTGCCGTCGCGCCGCACCGTCAGCCGCACCGGCGTGTGCGGCGGCTGCTTCCTGATCGCGTGCACCAGCCCGAGATAGCCGTGCACCGGCTGGCCTGCGACGGCGACGATGCTGTCGCCGGTCTTCAGCCCGCCCAGGGCCGCTGGTGACCTGGGATCGCTTGCGGTGCACCGTGCGACGGGGGTGGCAGGCACGCACGCGTAGACCGTGACCTGGGTCGAGGAAGTGCTCAGGGTCCCGATGCCCACGGCCAGGAACCACAGCAGCACGAAGGCGATCAGGAAGTGCATGAAGGACCCGGCCGAGAGCACGATCACGCGCTGCCATGCGGGCTTGCTGCGGAATGCCCGTGGCTCCTCGCTCGGGTCGACCTCGTCCATGCTCGTCATGCCGAGGATCTTGTTGTAACCGCCGAGCGGGAGCGACTTCACCCCGTACTCGGTCTCGCCCCGCTTGACTGACCAGATGGTGTTGCCGAATCCGACGAAGAACTGAGTGACCTTCATCCGGAAGGCCTTGGCCGTGAGGAAGTGGCCAAGCTCGTGGAACATGATCGAGACGAGGATGGCGACGACAAAGATGAGCACGCCGATCCAGTAGCTCACCCTGCTGGCTCTCCCTCCCCGCGCGACGTGCGCGGTACCCGCGGCGGGTGCCGGCTTACCGGGCGCTGGCCACCGTCGTTGTCAGCTCGCGTGCGCGTTGCCTAGCCCAGCTGTCAGCGGCGAGCACGTCATCGAGCCCGAATCCGGGCCCGGAGCCGTCATGATCTGAGACTACCTGGGCGACGATGCCGACGATCCCGGGGAACGGTATGCGCCCGGCCACGAACGCGTCGACGCACTCCTCGTTCGCGGCGTTGTACACGGCCGGCCAGGTCCCGGCCTTGCTGGCCACGTGGCGGGCCAGGCCGACCGCGGGGAAGGCTTCCTTGTCCAGCGGCTCGAACGTCCACGTGTGCTGCCCGGTCCAGTCGACCGGGCTCGCCGCGCCGGGTACGCGGTCGGGCCAGCGCAGGGCCAGGGCGATCGGTATGCGCATGTCTGGCGGGCTTGCCTGGGCGATCGTCGACCCGTCGGTGAACTCCACCATCGAGTGGATCACCGACTGGCGGTGCACGACGACTTCGATGTCGTCCAAGCCGACGCCGAAGAGCAGGTGCGCCTCGATCACCTCCAGGCCCTTGTTGACCAGGGTCGCTGAGTTAATCGTGATCACCGGCCCCATGTTCCAGGTCGGGTGCTCCAGGGCCTGGGCCGGCGTGACGCCGGTCATCTGGTCGGCGGGCCAGTGCAGGAATGGCCCGCCGCTGGCCGTCAGGATCAGCTTGCGTACCTCGTCGCGGCGCCCGCCGCGCAGGCACTGGGCAATGGCGGAGTGCTCGGAGTCCACCGGCACGATCTGCCCGGCCTTAGCGCGGCTGGTGACCAGCTCGCCGCCCATGATCAGCGATTCCTTGTTGGCCAGCGCCAGTACCCGGCCCGCGTCGAGCGCCGCGAGCGTGGCGCCCAGGCCCACCGCGCCGGTGACCGCGTTCAGCACGATGTCGGCTGGCCACGCCGCGACCTCGGCCACCGCCTCCGCCCCCGCGATCACCTTAGGCACGGGACGCACGGTGCTAACCAGGGGGGACACGATGCCCCCCGGGGACACCCCGGACCCCGATGGCCCAGAACCCCCCGCGGTGTCGCCGGCCAGCGCGGCGAGGGCGTCGCGGACGTCGGGCGCGGCCGCCTCGCTGGCGACAGCGACCACCTCGACGCCGAACTCAAGCGCCTGCCGGGCGAGCAGCTCCGCGCTTGCGCCGCCAGCCGCGAGCGCGACCAGCGAGAACCTGTCCGGA
>JASHXW010000346.1 GCA_030043395.1 Streptosporangiaceae bacterium | reverse complement strand
CGCCTGACCTCCGAGCATGAACCTCGAAGATGCCAGGGAGTTCATGCGCGTCAATCACCGGGCGGTGCTCGCGACAAACCGTTCCGACGGGCGGCCGCAGCTCTCGCCGGTCTCCGTTGGCATCGACGGCTCTGGCCGCGCGATCATCAGTACTCGCGAGACCGCCATTAAGACGAAGAACCTTGCCAGGGATCCGCATGCCTCGCTCTGCGTGATGAACGACAGGTTCTTCGGCGAGTGGATCCAGGCCGAGGGCACGGCAGAGATCATCCACCAGCCCGAGGCCATGGACCTGCTGATCGACTACTACCGCAGGCTCTCCGGAGAGCATCCCGACTGGGACGATTACCGCAGCGCGATGGTGCGCGATAAGAGGGTGATCGTCGCGATCACGCTGACGCGCGCCGGACCAGATCGAGGCGGATGATCGCGCGCTTACTGCGGGCTTACGCCGATGTCATTACTTCGGCGGTCAGTGCGATTCTGTTCAGCGTTTCCCGTTGAGGACACGAGCGCGCAGCAACAACGCAGCTCTCACTGGCAATATGTGATTCAGATATTTGCATCGGCCAAAGTGCTGCCTCTCGCGATTAGTGAATCGCAAATGAGGCTGCGGAGGGGCTAAGCTCCCCCCTAGGGCCCGAGATGGATCGCTGACCTGCGGGTACACCTCAGCCCGGGCCGACACGCGAGCCCAGCTAAATTGGTACCCCCGGTCGGGTTCGAACCGACACCTGAGCCCTTTTAGGGGGCTCGCCTCTTCCCTTGGGCTACGGGGGCGCCGAAATCGTACCCCATCACGGGCCATTTATTCAAAGGGCCCATCAGAAACGGCAACTGGCCGTTATAAGCGGCGGGAGATCATATTCATCGCACCGCGCGCAGAGCACCATCTGCACGTGGCAATTCGAGCCATTGTCACTCGCAGTGGTCATGCTGTTACGCTGCCGTCGAGTGCCGCGAGCGGGCGCCAATCGGAATGGACTGGCCTAAGCGACGAGGGCGTCACCGATCGTGCCGAGCGGTGGCGCGCCGAGGGCGAGGAGGGCTTCGTGGAAGCGCCGGAGCGAGAATCGCGCGCCCCAGGCCGCTGCGGCCTGGTCTCGAAGAGAGGTGATCTCGAGCTTGCCCCACGTGTAGCACCCGCAGGCGGGGTCGTAGGCGGCCCTCGTCGCCTCACTGCTCGCAGCCGGGCCGAGCAGGAAGGCATCGGCCTCGAAGCGCTCCGCAGCGTCGTGCACGGTCATGCTCCCCTGGTGGATGCCGAGGGTGCAGGCGTGTCCAGTCACGGCGACAAGGGCGTCGAGGTAGACGCCGATGGCGAATCGAGGGTCTTCCGCACGGAAGCCCTGGTCGACCATTAGCTCCTCGGCGTAGTGCGCCCATCCCTCGACGAACGCCTCCGAGAACAAGCTGCGCCGCACGTCCCCGCGGACCCGCTGGCGGAGCATCTGACCGTGGGCGAAATGACCGGGCGTCACCTCGTGGACCGTGACGGCGGGACCCATGGTGGCGCTGAAGACCGCCAGCCACTCGTGCTTGGCCTGCTCGTCCCAGGACTCGTCGGGCGGGCTGAGGTAGTAGCGAGCCGGCGCGTCGTCCTCGAAGGGCGCCGTCCAGTACAGCATGGCCGCTGCCCATCGCCGGGACGGCGGAGCCGGGCCGACCTCGCAAGCGCCGCCCGGAGGCGGCAGGAGATCGTTGTCGACTACGAAGGCGGTGGCCTCGTCGATCGTCTGCCTGGCGGCCGCATAGATCCCCTCTGCTTCCGGGTGGTCTCGCAGGAGCTCCCGGACGAGCCGCGACGGCGGCACCTGCGGCGACAGCCGCGCGCATGCCTCGTAGAGCCTGGCGCGAAGTCGGTCACGCTCCTGGTCGGCTCGCTCCTCCAGTCGGCCGAGATCGACCGGCATCGACTCAGCGTTCCCGAGTAGCCCGGCGAGCGCCCTGGCGCCGAGCGAAGCATCCGGGTTCCCCGCGGCGGCGGCCTCCTCGATTCGCCCGAGCAGCCGGCGATGCGCCCGCAGGGCGGCGACCTCGATGTCGGTCGTGCCGTCGATACCTTCCGCTAGTCCGCTCACCGTCCCCACGAGCGCACCAGCCACCGGCGCCGGAACAGCCTGCAGCGATTCCAGGGAGGCGTCGATTGCCTCAGGCCATTGGGCCAGGTGCATCTCCCGCGCCTTGCGACGCTGCGGTTCGGGTGCGTACTCGCGGTCGTAACAGGAGACGTCCAGGTTCTGGATGTGCGGAAGCGGGTTCCACTGCAGGATCTCGGCCTCGGCTTCGGCAAGGGCGGCGTGCTCTGCGGCGCTCAGGTGAGCTTCGTCGTGGCGGTCGGCGAGGCGCTCGTCCGGCGAGGACGGGCCAAGGCCTTTCAGCGCCCCCTTGCGCCCGCTCGGCGAGAGGTCCATGACGACGCCGTCGTACTCGTGGACTCCAGCGAGCTCCCGGATAACCGGGACCGTCACGTCCCAGACGGCTTTGAGCCGGCGATCAGGCATAGGGGCACACTATGTGCGGCTTCCTCGCGTGACCCCAGCACAAGGCCGCTCGTGTCGCTTGAGCCACTCGTTAGCCGGGCGGCCTTGCAGGCAGCCCGGCGTAGTCGCGAGCCCGCTCGAGGACTTCGTCGAGCATCGGGCCGGTGACCCGGCCGGTGAACGTGTTCTGCTGGCTGGGGTGGTAGCAGCCAATGATCAGCAGGCCGGAGAGGTCCGCCTCGGCGCCATGGCCGAATGCTGGCCGCGGTGTCGGGATACGACGGCCGGCCAGGCTTAGCTCGCGCCACGTCGCCGACCAGGCGAAGTGACCTAGGCAGACGATCGCCCTGACGTCTGGCCAGATCAAGGCAAGCTCGCGGGTGAGCCACGGCCGGCAGGTGTCACGCTCTTGCACTGTCGGCTTGTTCTCCGGCGGCGCGCACCTGACCGCGGCCACCATCCTGACCCCATAGAGCCGCTGCCCGTCGCCGGCCATCTCGCTTGCCGGCCGCGCGGCAAGGCCGCATCGCCACAAGGAGGCGAACAAGACGTCGCCGCTGCGGTCTCCGGTGAATACCCGTCCGGTTCTATTGCCGCCGTGTGCCGCCGGAGCCAGGCCCACGATCACGACGGCCGGATGCTCCGCGCCCCAGCCAGGAACAGGCCGGCCCCAGTACTGCTGCCCGGTGAACGCCCGGCGCTTGGTGGCAGCGACCTCCTCGCGCCAGGCCACCAGGCGCGGGCACGCCCGGCACACCGACTGCCGAGCGGCCAGTTCGCCCACGGTGGTTGCCTCGGCCGCAAGCTCGCTGACCTCGCTGGCGTTCCCCGCGACCGGTGTCTTCGCCGTCGCGGGATCCTCTGGCCAGCCCGTGCCCGGCGCGACAGGACCGGCCCGCTGGCTAGCCACCGTCACGGACGCCAGGACGGGCCAGCGCCCCGATCCACGAGGGACCAGGCGATTCCGTCCAGAATGTCGTGCTCGCTCGCCACCATCTCGCTGAAGCCAAACCGGCTCATGACCCGGTCGGCGATCAGCGCCCCCGCGCCGATGACGTCGACGCGACCCGGATGGATCACCGCCAGGGCGGCTCGTTCCGCGTGCGGCTTGCTCAGCAGGCCGACCGTCACTTCGTGCACCCGCTCGGCACTGATCCGGGCGTGGTGGACCCGCTGCGGGTCGTAGGCAGGCAAGTCGAGCGCGAGCGCCGTCAGGGTCGTGATCGATCCGGCCAGGCCGACAAGCGTCCGTGCCCGGGTCACCGGGATCGCCGCGGCGACGGTGCTCAGCGCCGTGTCGATGTCCGCCGTCGCCGCGGCAACCTGCTCGGGCTGCGGCGGGTCGTCGTGCAGATGCCGCTCGGTGAGCCGCACGCAGCCTATGTTCACCGAGATTGCGGCGAGCCCGCTGTCGGCGTCCTGATCAGGCGTGACGAACTCGGTAGAGCCGCCGCCGATGTCCACGACCAGGAACGGAGGCTCGAGTCCGCCCGCGGCGCCCGATCCGCCCGGCTGTCTCATCTGGGCA
>JASHXW010000345.1 GCA_030043395.1 Streptosporangiaceae bacterium | reverse complement strand
CGCCGACCACGACGAAAGCCAGTCCCCTGGCCGCTCTCGCGGACTCCGTGAGCTGCGCCGCGACCGCGGCGACGGCCGTGAAGACGAGACCGCTCCCGGCCATGCCGCCTGCTAGCGCGATCGACCCGCCGGCCGGCAGTCCAAGTGCTATCGCCGCTACCGACATCAGCAGGAAGATCGCCATGTTCGCGCAAATGGCCACGATCACGGCCGAGGCGAGCGCCGCGTGGCGGCCGACTGGAGCCGACCCGATCAGCTCAAGCCGACCAGACTCCTCGTCGGCCCTGGTGTGCCTGATCACGATGAAGATGCTCATCACGGCCATCAAGGTCGACCCGACAGCGGCGTCCCGCCATGCCGTCAGCGTGCCGAGCGAATCGCCGAACAGCGGGCCGTACAGCGACAGCAGTGCCGGATTGTGGCTCGCAGAGGACGCGAAGCCTGCTATTCCCGCGCTCGTCGGGTACAGCTTCTTGAATCCGTAGACGGTGGCTGCCACGAACGCAGTCAGCGCGTACAGCCAGATCACGATCATGATCCGGTCCCTGCGCAGGGACAGCTTGACCAGCGAGCCAGTCCCCGTGAGCGTGTTCACGCCCGCACCCCGTCCGGCTCGGCCGCGCCAGCGTCGCCGCCGGCGCCCACGTCGCCTGCGTCGGAACCGTCGTCAGCCTCGCCTGCGCCGCCGTCGTCGGCATAGTGCCGAAGGAACAGCTCTTCCAGCGTGGGCGGCTGGCTGGTCAGGCTCCGCACGCCGACCGCTGTCAGTGCCCGCAAGAGGCCGTCGAGCTTGTCCGAGTCCACCTCGCAGCGCACGCGATCGCCCTCGACGTCAAGCCCATGCAAGCCGGGCACCTGGTCAAGGCCGCTCGGCGGGCCCGCCAGCTCGGCCGAGACCGACGTCCTGGTCAGGTGCCGCAGGTCGGCGAGGCTCCCGGTCTCCACGGTCCGTCCGCGCCGGATGATGGTGACCCGGTCGCACAGGGCCTCGACCTCGGACAGGATGTGGCTGGACAGCAGCACCGTGCGGCCGCTATGGCGCTCCTCCTCGATGCAGGTTCGGAATGCGGCCTCCATCAGCGGGTCGAGACCCGCCGTCGGCTCGTCGAGCAGTAGCAGTTCGACGTCGGAAGCGAGGGCTGCGATCAGCGCGACCTTCTGCTTGTTGCCCTTGGAGTACGCCCGAGCCTTGACCGTGGGATCGAGCTCGAAGCGCTCGAGCAGGCTCGTGCGGCGTGACTCGTCGAGCCCGCCGCGCAGCCGGCCAAGCAAGTCGATGACCTCGCCGCCGGTGAAATTCGGCCAGAGGCTGACGTCACCGGGCACGTAGGCAAGCCGGCGGTGCAGGCTTGTGGCGTCGGCCCACGGATCGGCGCCGAGCAGGCGCGCGGTTCCGCCGTCGGCCCTCAGCAGGCCAAGGAGGATCCTGATCGTGGTGGTCTTGCCCGCCCCATTAGGTCCGAGGAACCCGTGTACTTCCCCTTGCTGGACGCTGAGGTCGAGTCCGTCAAGCGCGACCGTCTTGCCATAGGCCTTCCGCAGGCCGGCCACGTCAATTGCCACAGTCATGATTCGGAGACTACACTAGTTTCACAAATCTCTGAAAGTTGCTAACGAAAAACTAATATGAGTCTGGCAAACTAGGGCGCAGGGGGTGACGAGTGGCTGCGGAGCGTGAGACCGGCTGGGTCGCCGGACGTGATGACGACGCCGTGGCCAGCTTCGTCGAGAGGTTCGCCGCGGCGCTGACCGATGGTGGCATACCGCGCATGCCGTCCCGCGTCTTCGCGGCGCTGCTTACCTCGGACACGGGCAGCATGACCGCGTCCGAGCTCGCAGAGCGGCTGCAGGCCAGCCCTGCCGCTGTCTCCGGCGGCGTCCGGTACCTGACCAGCGTCGGCATGATCAGCAGGCAAGGCGCGCCAGGGTCGCGCCGCCATCATTACCAGGTGCCCGACGACGTCTGGCAGCAAGTCGTCACGGGCCAGGACCGGGTGATGGCTCGCTGGAGCGCCATCCTGCGTGACGGCGTCGACCTGCTCGGACCAGCCAGTCCGGCAGGAGCGAGAATGGCCGATTCGGTACAGTTCTTCGAGTTCGTGAGCGCGGAGGTCCCGGCCATGCTGGCCAGATGGCGGGAAGCCAGGCGCCACTGACCGAGGCGGAGATTTGCCATCTCGAATGCGGTATGGACGAATCCTGGCCGTACGTTGGTAAGACTTGTAGTGAAGTTACGGCTGAGGAGGCTGCCAACGTGGCGCGCGATCCCGGGGAGCTCTATCAGATGAGCGCTGACGCGCTCGAGTTGGGCTCCGAGCCAGTCATGTTGTACTACCTGGACGGGTTCGTGGACGCGGGCGGCGCCGGGCGCCAGGTTGTCACGCACATGCTGTCCACGCTCGAGCACAGCGAAGTCGCCAGATTCGACGTCGACACGCTCACCGACTACCGGTCGCGGCGACCCACGATGATCTTCACCAAGGACCACTGGGAGAGCATCGACATGCCCGAGACGGTCCTGCATCTGGTCACCGACGCGGCGGGAACCCAGTTCCTGCTGCTCAACGGCCTGGAACCGGACCGCGAGTGGGAAGCGTTCAGCGCGGCTGTCCTGGCGCTCTCCGCACGGCTGCACGTCCGGCTCGCCGCCAGCTTCCACGGCATCCCGATGGGCGTGCCGCACACCAGGCCACTGGGCATCACCGGACACGCCACCAAGCCCGAGCTGGTCGAGAGCTACCGCTCGCTCGTGGACCGGCTCCAGGTGCCCGGCAGTGCGACTGCACTGATCGAGTACCGGATGGGTGAAGCCAGCCGGCCGGCGATCGGGTTCGCCGTCCACGTGCCGCATTACCTCGCGCACGCGTCCTACCCGGCCGCGGCCATCACGCTGCTCACGGCGCTCGAGCGAGCAACCGGCCTCCAGATTCCCGCTGAGTCCCTGCAGGAGGCCGCGCAGCTCACCGACGCCGAGATCACCAGGCAAGTCGAAGGCTCCGAGGAAGTCACCGAGGTGGTCAGGTCGCTCGAGGAGCAGTACGACGCGTTCACGGCCGAGCACCAGGACCTGCTTGCCCAGCCAGAGAACATGCCCACGGCCGATGAGCTTGGCGCCCAGTTCGAGAAGTTCCTCGCCGAGCAGCAGCAATTCGGCTCCGAGGGAACCGACAACATCTCCTGACGCCAGAGCCCTCGGCGCGCCGGCGGATGCGAGATCGCCCAGGAGGCGCGGTCGCCTAGCTCACCTCGCGCAGCAGGCCGGTGCTGACGTCATAGACGAAGCCGCGGACCGAGTCCCGGTGCGGCAGGAACGGGCACGCCTGCACCCGCGCGATCGACTGCCGCACGTCAGCATCGACGTCGGTGAACGCCTCGGTGGCCCAGGCCGGCCTGATGCCGGTCTCAGCGACGACTTCAGCCTTGAATCCGTCGTCGGTGAAGGTCTGCATGCCGCATTTGGTGTGGTGGATCAGGACGACCTCGGTCGTGCCGAGGTGGCGCTGGCTGACGGTGAGCGACCTGAGCGCATCCTCGGTCACCGCGCCTCCGGCGTTGCGGAACACGTGCGCTTCGCCAGGGGCAAGGCCGAGCAGCGCATAGACGTCCATCCTGGCGTCCATGCACGCGACGACGGCTACCGCACGGGACGGCTTGCCAGCGGGCTCGGCGGCGAACGACTCGGCATAGCGCCGGTTGTTCACGATCAGGTCATCGGTTGCCGACACGGCTCATCCTCTCGATTGTCAGTGGCCGGTCATCTTTTGTCAGAATTTGACCATCGCCGGTAGTGACCTTAGTTCTCGGCGGGGCATCACCAGAGCGCTGGCTCAGCGGCGGACCGCACGGGGCATGCCGCTGGCCGGGCCACATGTGCGGGGGTCATGTGGCCGTGGGAGCAGGGCGGCGATGGATGGTCCGCGGACCGCGACGCTCCGCTGGGATCTGCCGCTGAATCGATTCGGCGCCGCCGCCCTGTCTCCCAGCCCCGCAGGGTCAGCCACGAAGGAAGTCGCCGAGCATCCCGCCGGCGGCTCCACCTGCCATGCCGCCGCCGACGGCCTCCTGGCCCGAGTCCTGCGACATGTACGGGGCGATCGCTTCGGCGAGCAGCGGCAGCGGCATGGACTGCAGCCACACGGTGCCCGGGCCGGTCAGCGCCACCAGGTGCAGCCCGTCGCCGCCGAAGGCCATGTTCGCGATGCCCTGCATCCGGGTAACCGAGAACTGCACGCTCGCCTGGAACATCCCGATGTGGCCAGGGTGGGCGAGCATCGTCTCGCCTGCGGGCAGGTTGTAGGTCGTCACCTCGCCGCTGAGCTCGATCCACGCAGTGCCCTCGCCGTCCAGCTTCTGCAGGATGAAGCCCTCGCCGCCATAGATCCCGCCGCGGAAGCTCTGCTGCAGCCCGACGCTCGCCGTGATGCCGGGAGTGCCGCACAGCCAGCCATGCTTGTGCACCAGGAAGGACTGGCCGTCACCCACCTGGACCGGGAGGATGGAGCCGGGGAACTTCGCGGCGAAGGTGACCAGGCCGGGACCGTCGTACCTGGTCAGGAACAGGCCAGCGCCGCCAAGCATGCGCTTCAGGCCGCCCATGAAGCCGGCACCGCCACCCTGCCCGCCGCCGCTCATCGTCTGCGACATCCGCATGGTCGTGGTCATCCAGACCAGCTCGGCGTGCGGGGTGACCACGGAGTCACCCTGATCAAGCGTTACTTCCAATGTGGGCATGGTGGAGCCCTTGATATTGGCTTGCACGGGCGAGAGCCTCTCGATTTCACTGTGGCAGCGCCGACTAACGACTAAGGCTAGCCAGGGATATGGGCATGGAGTACTACGGAGCGGTAAATAAAGCGAACTGGGACGAGCGTGTCTCTGCGCACGCGGCGTCGGAGGACTACGCCGTGCAGAGGTTCCGCACTGACCCGTCCTTTCTGAGCGACGTCGTCCGGTTTGACCTGCCCAGGCTTGGCAGTGTCGCTGGCCTGAAAGGCGTGCACCTCCAGTGCCACATCGGCACCGACACGATCTCACTGGCCAGGCTCGGCGCGTCGATGACCGGCGTCGACTTCTCCGCTCCGGCCATCGAGCAGGCGCGGGCGCTCGCGGAGGCGACGGGTGCCGACGCCGCCTTCGTCGAGTCCGACCTGTACGAGGCTCCTGCCGCTGCCGGCAAGGAGGCTTTCGACTTCGTCTTCACCGGAATCGGAGCGCTCTGCTGGCTGCCGAGCATCAGCCGCTGGGCGCGGGTCGTTGCACAGCTCT
>JASHXW010000344.1 GCA_030043395.1 Streptosporangiaceae bacterium | reverse complement strand
CATCAGGTGCCGTGATGATCAGGATGTCGGTAAGCCCCGCCATGATCAGCGTCGACAGCGGATAGTAGATCATCGGCTTGTCGAAGATCGGCATCAGTTGCTTCGACATCGCCCTGGTGATGGGCCAGAGCCGGGAACCCGTCCCGCCAGCCAGGATGATGCCGCGCATGCGGTCAGCCTACGTATCACCAGAACCTGAATGTACGCATTTCAGCGGTGGTCGTTGCCCCTTTAACATCGGTGCATGTCGAAGTCAGGTAAGGCCGACGGCCGCGTTCCGGCACCGGCATCATCGGCGGAACCTGCCGCTGGCCAGGCCGGCCGCGGAGCGCAGTCAAGGAGGGGCCCGTTGTCGATCGCAAGCCTGGCGCTACTGCTGTTTGCCGTGATCGCCGCGGCGTGCGGCCAAGTGACGCTGAAGCACGCCATGCAGCTAGCATCGGCCCGCGCGTCCGCCGATCGCGGGTCGTTGCTTGCGAGCGCCGTCGCTACACCATGGCTATGGCTAGGACTTGTCGTGTTCGCGATTTCCGCAATAGCGTGGCTGGCCGCGCTGTCCCGGATCCCGCTGAGCGTTGCCTACCCGTTCAACGCGCTCGGCTACCTGGTCGTCCTGACCGCCAGCATCGTCGTTCTGCACGAGAAGGCTGGCGTGCTGACCTGGATTGGCTCGCTTCTGGTCGTGTCCGGCCTGGTTATCGTCGTGCTATCGCAAGCGTCATAGGACGCCCGATGCGCCGTCCTGCTCCGGGAGCGGGAGGGCGGGCTGGACCTGCAGCAGCAGGTTCTTGCTGTAGATCATGACGAGATGCCGGCCGACCAGGTAGGTCGACGATGGCCGGCCGAAGCGCCATTCGACTGTGCGCGCCACGAAGCTGTCGCCCCCGTGGTAGTTCTCCGCCGTGGCAGCCACTATGAAGGTGGCGTCGTGCAGCGCCGGGTTGTACCAGGACGCGTTGGTCTCCCAGTCCTTCGCGACGAAGGTAGCCCGGCCCTTGGGGAACGTCACCTCGACAGCGCGGACATCGACGAGGCCGCCCGACTGGACTGTCGTGGAGGATGCGCCCCAGTAGCCGGCTAGGCCGTACGTGAGGCCATGCGCCTTGAGCCATGACGCCAGGACGGAGGCTGGTTGCGGTGCAGGTGACACAGCCGCCGCGGCCACCAGCGGTACGAGCGCTGCGGCGGTTGCCACCGTCACTGCCAGGCGACCGCGTGACGTGCTGGCGATCCGCTCGGGCACGCAGGCCCTGGCCGCCAGTACCGCTCCGAACGGAAGCACGGCGACGATCTCCCGCTCGTTGGTGGGGACGGGGATCGTCGAGCTCATGTAGGCGCCGATGTTGAATACGATCGCGACGCACAGCATCTGCTCGGCTCGCCCCGCTGTCCGCCACCTCCAGAGCACCCTGACGAATCCGAGTGCGGCAGCCAGCAGGCAGGCAGTCCCCAGTACCTCTCCGGCGAACCCGAGCGCCGAGCCGGGTTCAGCCGTCGACCCGTACAGGACCCGGAAGGCCTTGAGGGTGAGCCACGCGTGATGCTGCCACGTGCTGAACGGGGCGATGCCGATCTTCGGCGCGACCATCAAGTAGCCGCCGTGATGCTCGATCGCCGAGCGGATCAGCCTTGCCAGCGGGACCGATGCGGCGGCAGCCACGACGATTGCCGCATCGGCTGTGCGGATCGTCCGCGCGGCGATGACCCGATAGAGGCAGACGCCAAGCACGGCTGGCACGCCCACGTAGAGCACCGTGGCGTCACCTAGCTGACCCGCTATCAGAATCGCGCAGAGCAACGGCGGCGTGAACCATCGGCTCGGCAGCCGGTCGAGCAGCAGGAAGGCCGCCAGCATGATCGCGGAAGTGCCGGTGTGATCGGGCTTCTCCAGCAAGATCGCCACGCCAAGCGGCGTGAGCAGCGCTGCCGCCAGCACGACGATGACGACCGCCCCGCGGGCCACTCTGGCTGCGCCGCGGCTGCCGCCTACCGCTAGCGCGACCGCGCAGGCCGTCACTATCGCGAAAGTGATCGCCGAACCCACGTGCAAGGTAATGGGGTGCAGTCCGAGGACGTGCTCGAGCACCGCGTCCACCGGCAGCTCGAACGTGTAGTACGTCGCATCGCCGATGATCCAGCCGTGCAGCAGGAAATTGCCGTGGAGCAAGCTCCAGGCCTGCAGCGCGCTGTTTGCCCCGTCCGAGTTGATGGGCGAGCTGAGCGAAATCCGCAGCAGGACGCCGAAGAGGGCAAGCAAGGCAGCTATCCATGCGCTGGCGGCCCACCAGCGCCGGATGGCTGGCGGCCCTGGTTGCGCGGCCTCTCCCGGGCCGGTGACCTGGCGTGGCTCCGTGGCTACCGCTTCAGGGCTGCCCGGCGGCTCACCAGCGTGCATACCTGGACCCTACTAGCGGCTCGAAGGGGAATGTCTCGCTGCTTCCGGCCGCACAGTACCCTCGCAGGCGTGACCCAGCGCGGAGCCGTTTCATCGGGGCGGCTCAGCAACACCGTGCTCTATTCTCTGACGCCAGCTCCGCCGGCAGTGCGCTGCGCGTGGTGCGACCGCGAGTTCGACGACGGTGACCAGCGCAAGACCGGCAGAATCACGTGCGCCAGATGTGGCGTGGCGACCACCTCACCCTGGCCGAGCGACGCGCAGCTGAGCGAGGCGTACTCCGGCTGGTACCGGCCGGCTGGCGGGCGGTTCTCCGGCATTGGCGATGCCGTACTCCGGCGCACGCGTGCGTCACTGGCGCACCGCCTGCATCGAAGGCTGCCCGCGGGCCCGGTTCTGGACGTCGGAGCGGGCGACGGCACCTTGGTCGAGGCATTCGTCCGCCACGGCCGGGACGCGGTCGGGCTAGAACCGCACGCGTCCGGTCCGCACATTCGCGACGCCGAAGTCGAGGATGTGGATGGCGCTTATTCGGCGGTCATCTTCTGGCATTCCCTCGAGCACCTGCGCGAGCCGGCGAAGGCGCTCAGGCATGCCGCTCAGCTGATCGTTCCTGGCGGTTTGCTGGTGATCGCAGTTCCGAACGCCACGAGCCTGCAGGCGCGCGTATTCAAGGATCGCTGGCTCGCACTCGACCTGCCTCGCCACCTAGTCCATCTCAGCCCGCAGGCGCTGCTGGCGGAGATCGGCCAGGCGGGGCTGCTGGTGGAGCGCGTGAGTTACCTGCGCGGTGGCCAGGTGCTCTTCGGCTGGGTGCACGGCCTGGTTATCCAGCTGCCCGGGCATCCAGATCTCTACGACGTGATCCGCCGGACGCAGGCGCGCAGGACAGCGCATGGTCCGTTCCGGCGCGTCGTTGCCCTCGCGGCCGCCGTCGTAGCTCTTCCGTTCGCGCTGGCCGGAACCGCGGTCGAGGTCGCTACCCGCTCGGGCGGGACGATCTACGTGGAGGCTCGGCGGCCCGGAGCTAGCTGATCGGCGGCCACGCCGGACGTCCGGCGATCACGACCCGGCGGCCGGCGAAGGCTGCGCAGGCTCCGCTTGCCGCTGCGCATCAGGCTTGTGCCGCTGGCTCACGGCGAACCAGGTCAATCCGACGAGCGTCATGGTGATCGCGATGTACATGTTCAGGCGCAGGCCGAGGAAGTACGCGGACGAGTCGATCCTGATGCTCTCCTCGAAGATCCGGTAGCCCGAGTAGCCGGCCACGTACAGCGCCAGGAGCCCGGGCGGCCTGACGTCCCGGTGATGACCGAGCCAGACCAGAACCGCCGCCAAGGCCAGGTCGAAGATCATCTCGTAGAGGAACGATGGCTGGAACGTGGCGTAGTGCGCGTAGCCAGCGATCCGGTGGGCAGGGGAGATCTCGAGCGCCCACGGCAGAGTGCTGGGCTTGCCGTATAGCTCCTGGTTGAAGTAGTTGCCGATCCTGCCGATGGCCTGGGCAACCAGCAGCGCGGGCGCGACCGCGTTGCCCATGAGCCGCCAGTCAGCGCCAGCCCGGTGCACCCGCCAGATCCCGGCAGCGGCTCCCGCCGCGATACCGCCCCAGACGCCAAGCCCGCCATCCCAGATCGCGAACGGCCCCCACCAGTGGTGCGGCATGTCGAACGGCGTGGTGATGTCGAAGTAGAGCCGTCCGCCGATGAGTCCGATCGGGACAGCCCACAGCGCCACGTCGAGCACGAGGCTCGGATCACCGCCGACTGCTCGCCAGCGCCGCTGCGTGATGAGGACCGCGGCGACGATGGCGACGACATACATCAGGCCGTAGACATGGACGAACAAGGGCCCGAGATGGAAGCCGTTGGTCGGCGGGCTCGGCAGGTACGCTAGCCCCCTGAAGCGAAGAATATGGCTGGTCATCGCCTGCTGGTCCTCCCGGCTGCCGCATTTCCTGGCCTATCTACTATCACGGTAGTACTATCCCAGTAGTTGCTCGACGCGCAAGTGCTGAGACGGAGCGCAAGTGCTGAGACGGAGGTGGCCGCGGGTGCCGGTACTCGGTGAGCTCGAGGCACAGGTCATGCGCAGGGTGTGGGCCAGGGAGCAGCCGGTCACGGTCCGCGACATCGTCGGGGACCTGCAAGGCGACCGTGCCTTCGCCTACACGACCGTGATGACGGTGATGAACAACCTGACCAGGAAGGGCTGGCTGCGCCGGCTGGCCGTCGGCCGCGCCTACAAGTACGAGCCGCTGATGACCAGCGAGCAGTACAGCTCGCAGCTGATGCGGCAGGCCCTGAACGCCAGCAGCGACCGGCCAGCCGTCTTGATGCACTTCATCGGCGAGCTTTCCGCCGAGGAGGCCGCGGCGCTGGACGAGGCCTACCGGCGGCTGACCGGCCGGAGCGCCATCAGCGACAAGCCGGCCTCGTCATGATCGCCGCCGCCCTGCTGGCCGGCTACGCGGCGGTTACTGGCGTGCTCGCCCCGTCCCTGCTCAATCGCGCCTGGGCAGAGCACTCCCCGCGGCTGGCC
>JASHXW010000343.1 GCA_030043395.1 Streptosporangiaceae bacterium | reverse complement strand
ATGTGACCGCCGCCCTGCAGGTCACCGGCCTGAACGTCCGCTACGGCCCGGTGCACGCGGTCAGGGACGCGAACCTGACGGTGCCGGCCGGGCAAGTCGTCGCGCTGATCGGGGAGACCGGCAGCGGCAAGAGCTCCCTGGCGCTGGCCGCGGCCCGGCTGCTGCCAAGGTCCGCCGAGGTCTCCGGGCAGGTGATGATCGCCGGGACGGAAGTCTCGGCGCTCGGCGGGGCGGCGTTCCGGCGACAGCGGGCCAGCCTGGTCGGCTGCGTCGCGCAGGACGCGATGGCTGCCCTCAACCCGGTCGTCCCGGTCGGCAGGCAGATCAGCGAGCTGTTCTCCGTGCACGCCGGGATGCGCGGCCGGGCCGCCTTTGAGTCCGCTGTCGCCGCGCTGGCGCAGGTGGAGATCAAGAACCCGGCGGCGGTCGCGCGGCTGTACCCGCACCAGCTGTCCGGCGGCATGCGGCAAAGGGTGATGATCGCGATGGCGGTCGCGCTCACCCCGCCCCTGATCGTGGCCGACGAGCCCACGACCGCGCTCGACGTCTCGACCCAGGCGGAGATCCTCGCGCTGATCGGCGAGCTGCGGGCGCAGATGAACTCCGGTTTCCTGTGGATCACCCATGACATGGGCGTCGTGGCCGAGCTCGCCGACTGGGCGGCGGTGATGTACGCGGGCCGGATCGTCGAGCAGGGACCAGTCGGCGCCATCTTCGACTCGCCCGCCCACCCCTACACCGAGGGGCTGCTGCAGACCAGGCGGGACCTGCGCACCGGCGTGGCCGGGGAGCCGTTGTTCCAGATTCCCGGCTCGCCGCCTGCTCCGGGCGAGATCGAGGGCGGCTGCCCGTTCGCACCCCGGTGCCCGCGTGCCTCACAGGTCTGCCTGGAGGTCAACCCGGGTCTTGCCGATCTTGCCGATCTTGCCGATCTTGAGCTTTCGAGCACGGACCGGCCGGATGACGCCTCCGGCGACCACATCGATGGCCCTGCGCTGTTGCCAGGGCAACATCGATGGCCCATTGCTGTTGCGCAGGACTGGCATCTGGCGGCCTGCCATCATCCGGCGACCGGGATGGTGCTCACATGACAGTCGAGCTGCCGCCGCGGGCGGCGTCTTCTGCGAAGCCGGCCACGGCGGGCTATGCCGGGCAAGAGCCCGTTCCGCAGGCAGCTGCGACAGCCGGGCCTGAGGTGGGTGCGGACCAGCCGCCACCGGTGATCGGCTTCGACCGGGTCAGCAAGCAGTACCGGGGCGGTCGGCTCGCGCTGGACGACGTGAGCCTGGCCCTGCCAGCCGGGGGAACGCTCGGCCTGGTAGGGGAGTCCGGGTCGGGCAAGACCACCTGCGTCCGGCTGGCTCTTGGCCTGGAGCGGCCGACCTCGGGCCAGCTCTCGTTCGACGGCGCGGCTTATCCGGCGGGGCGGCGCGGCCTGCGCTCGCTGCGGCGGCAGATCGGCTTCGTGTTGCAGGACCCGTACGACTCGCTCGACCCGCGGATGACCATCCGCGACATCGTCTCCGAGCCGCTGCGCATTCACCATCTTCCGGGCGGCCACGGAGCCCGCGCGGACGAGCTCGTGGCCGAGCAACTCGCGGCGGTCGGGCTGCCAGGAGCGGACCTGCGCAGCTACCCGTCCCGCTACTCAGGGGGCGGACGGCAGCGCATCGCGATCGCCCGCGCCCTGATCAGCGCTCCAGCCGTGCTGATCTGCGACGAGCCGACATCCAGCCTGGACGTCTCGGTCCAGTCGCAGATCGTCAACTTGCTGCTCGACGCCAGGCGCCAGCGCGACTTGTCGATGCTGTTCGTCAGCCACGACCTGGACCTGATCGGCCGGGTCGTCGACACGGTCGCGGTCATGTACAGCGGCCGGGTCGTCGAGGTCGGGCCGGCTGACCAGGTCCGCCGCTCGCCGCGGCACCACTACACCAAGGCGCTGCACGACGCTGTTCCCGCCGACCATCCGCGCAGCCGGCGGCTGACTGGCGCGCCCGGTGACCTGGACGGCCGCGGGCAAGCCGCCGTCCTGTCAGCTGGTGTCGGCTTCGGACCAGCTGGATTGGGGCTCGGCGGGTCGGTACCTGCCGGATCCGTGCCTGCCGGATCCGAGCGTGCCGGATGGGCGGGTACCGGGTCCGAGTCGGCTGGGTCGGAGTCGGCCGGACCTGCGCTGGGCGGCACGGCTGCCGCCCGGGCGAGCTGCGTCTTCGCGAGCCGGTGCCCGGCGGCGACTGAGCGCTGCCACGAGGAGCGTCCGCCGATGATCCAGGAGACCTCGACGCGCTCCTATGCTTGCTTCCACCCGATTCACGATTCAGGAGAAACCAACTGATACCGGCTATGGAGTGCTGGACTGAGTGCGATGGAGCGGCTGAATGACGGCTAAATGGGATGTCGTGATCGTCGGCGGCGGTCACAACGGGCTGGTCGCCGCCGCCTATCTCGCCAAGCACGGCCTGCGGACAGTCGTCTGCGAGCGCCGGGAGGTGGTCGGCGGTGCCGCGGTGAGCGAGCACCCGTTCGGACCAGACTTCACCGTGACCTCGCTGTCCTACGTGGTCTCGTTGCTGCCGCCTGACTTGGTCCGTGACCTGCGGCTTGACCAGCACGGGTACCACGTCTACCCGCAGGGCGGGTACTTCGCGCCGCGATCGGACGGCCGGTACCTGGCCCTGCCGGACGACCCTGCGCAACGGCACGCCGAGATCGCGAAGTTCTCCGTCCGCGACGCCGACAACTACGCGCCCTACGAGGAGCGGCTAGCCGGGATCGCCGCGATACTAGGTCCGCTGCTGAACGAGATCCCGCCAAAGCTAGGCTCGCGCCGGATCGGCGACCTGATCGGGCAGGGCCTCCTGTTGCGCCACCTGCGCAAGGTCGACACCAGGCTGGCCGTGGACGTGACCAGGCTGCTCACCGGCAGCATCGCCGACCTGCTCGACCAGTACTTCGACAGCGACGCGCTGCGCGGCGTGCTGTCGGTGTCCGGCGTGATCGGCATGTGGGCCGGGCCGAGGTCGGCCGGCAC
>JASHXW010000342.1 GCA_030043395.1 Streptosporangiaceae bacterium | reverse complement strand
TCTACCCACCGGGTAACCCGCGCGTGACCTCGGTCAAGCCAGCCTCTGGTCCGGCGGCGGGCGGGACCAAGGTGACGATCGGCGGCTACAACCTCGGCTGCGTCCTGTCCGTGTTCTTCGGGAAAGCCAAGGCGAAGTCGTTCACGCGGGTGCCTGCTCTGCTGGACTGCGGATCGACGACCAAGGTGCTCGCCACCTCCCCGCGCGGCCACCCGGGCGCGAAGGTGCTGGTCACCGTCGGCACGATCGAGAGCTACTTCACCCACTCCGGCCGCGGTACGAGCATCGCCCGCTTCACTTACAAGTGAGCGGCGCGCGCCGCTGCTGACCTCAGGGCACTGGCTCGGGGGACGCAGGGTCGTAGTAGTGCGCGTACTGCCAGGCACCGGCCTTGACCAGTTCCTTCTCGGTGAACGCGCCGAAGCGCCCCGGTGCGAGGGCGGTGATGTCCAGCCGCTGATCCTGGCCGGTGATCCAGTCCGCGACAGCCTCGCCCAGGGCGAGCGAACACGAAAACCCTGAGCCGTTGCAGCCGCTGGCGACCCACAGGCCCGGCACGTCCGGCACCGGGCCGGCCAGGAACCGCCCGTCCGGGCTCATGGTGAACAGGCCGCCCCGCAACTCAGCCGCCTCGGCCATGGCTAGCGGCACTTCCTGGGCCACCTGGCCCGCCATCCGCTCAAGCGCCCGGCGGTCCAGTGGCACGTCGTCGGTGCTGAACGAGGCGGGCTGGTCCCGAGGATCCAGCGCGAGCGGGTCGGCCTCGAAGCCGCCCATCATCAGCCCGCCGCGGTTCGGCCGCAGGTACACGGCGGCATCTACGATCCGGCAGATCGGAGCCGCCGGGTCGATTTCCGGTGTCGGAGCGGTGACCAGAAGCTGGTGCCGTACCGTCGCCAGCGCCACGTGGCCGCCAGCCAGCTCGGCCACCTGCCGGGTCCACGCTCCAGCGGCGTCCACCACGACCGGCGCTGTGATCGTCCTGGCCGAGGTATCCAGCCCGGCCACCCGGCCGGCCGACAGCGTCACCGCCTGCGCCGCCTCGCCCTCGAGCACGTGCACGCCGTGCCGCCTGGCGGCGTCGAGCAGCGCGCGCACCAGGCTGGCCGGCTCGTCGATGTAGATGTCCTCCGGGCACCACAGCGCCAGCTCCTGACCCGAGCCGCCCGAGCCTCCCGAGCCGCCCGAGCCTCCCGAGCCTCCTGAACCTCCCGAGCCTCCCGAGCCTCCCGAGCCGTGGTAGTAGCCGACCGCATCGGCGAGCTGCGCGGGCGTCGCCTCGCTGATGTCAACGCCCCAGCCCTGTGACTGCGCTGCCTCGGCCCGCAGGTACTGGGCATGCCGGGGCGTCCTGGCCACCAGGTAGCTGCCAGAGCGGCAAACGGGGAGTGGCTCGCCTGCCCAGTCAGCGAAGCTGACCGCGGCGGCGATACTGCGCCGGGCGATCCGCGTGCGCAGCTCGTCTGCTTGCACCGACTTGAACAGCCCGGCAGCCCGGCCAGAGGCCTGCGAGCCCGCTGTCGCCCGTTCCACCAGCACCACGTTGCACCCGCGCCGCGCGCCGTGCAGCGCCGTGCTCAGCCCGATCGCGCCCGCGCCGATGACGGCGATATCGCACTTCACTACCTCAGTGTCCCTTGCCTGCCCGCACCTGCGTGCCCAGGCTCAGTCAGCGCACGTAAGCCTCGGCCAGCGGGGCACCGCTGGCGCTGCCGACCGCGATGCAGGCGCTCGTCGTCGTGCAAGCGATTCCGGACAGCGCACCGCTGTCCGGCTCGGGGTCAAGGGCGTCCTGGAGCAACCACTTGGTGCCGTTCCATCGCGTCGCGAGAACTCCCAGGCTGGTGCCGCCCACTGCCTCGCACATCGTCCAGCGGCAGGAGACGGAGTTCAGCATGCCGTAGCTGGCGCCCTTGGGGCTGGGAGCTAGTTCCCGGGTCCCGCCGTCGCTAGCAGGGTTCTCCAGGGACACGGGCCCTGGCACGCCTGGTTCGGGAATCGGGGCACCGGTGTACCCGACGGCCATGCACACTCGCTTCGAGCACGAGATGCCGGAAAGGGCACCACCGTAGCCCGGCACGGTCCATGTCCATGTCTTGCCATTCCAGGTCGCGATGGCGAACAGGTGCGGCCCAGGTATGTCGAACGCATAGCCGACGGCGGTGCATGACCGGGTTGAGCCGCACCACACGCCGGTCAGCGCGACCGGGAGCGAGTCGCCGACGCGGTGCTTGGGCAGGCCCGGTTGCAGCTTCCAGCGCTTGCCGTTCCAGCCTGCCGCAATCGGACCGCTGTTGTTCGCGCCGACCGCGACGCAGTTGCTCGCGGAAGCGCACCACACGGACGCGAACGAAGCTCCGCTGCTACGCGGCGTTGCCTGGCCGGTCCATTTCCTGCCGTTCCAGGCCTCGGCCACGGCACCCTTGCCCGAGCCTCCGACGGCCTCGCAGGCGGTCCTGGCGACGCAGGACACCGAATTGAGCACGTCCCCCGCCGCCCGACTCCGAGTCGTCTGGATCGACCAGGCCGTGCCGTTCCACTTCTCGGCGAGCGTTCCCAGGCTGGAGCCGCCGACAGCGATGCACAGTTCGGCGCTCGGGCAGGAGATCCCGTTCAGGGAAACGCTGGTCGCCCCGGCCGGGCTCGGAACGCTCTGGACCGACCAGCCACCTTCGGTGCGGGGGATCGCGGCCACGGCACCGGTGCCGGACATCGCTACCAAAGCCGAAGCCAACGCTGCCAGCACCGCTAGCCCCGGTATCCTCCGCCGCATTCGCGAACCCCATTCGGCAGGCCTGCAAGAAAGGTAACCCAGAGCTTCCAGCCGAACTAGAGCCACCGCGGCCGGCCCATGGTCAGGCCCAGGCCACACCCGCCGGGCGGGCATTAAACCAGGCGGCACCGACATCCGCGGCTGGCTGTCCACAGGCTTTCGGCCGGCAGGCAACTGTATCCACAGGGCGAACTCTGGCGCTCGCGCGATGGGCCGCCATCAGGGCACTGTCGTGCCTGGAGGTGGTCGCTGTGAAAGCGAATCAGGCCAGGATAGGCACCCACATCGGGCGCGCGGCCTTGGTGATCTAGATGGCGCTCGCTCGCGCCCACGCCATTGCGCTGGTGGGGGTGCAAGGTCACCCGGTCGAGATCGAGGTGGACATCGAGAACGGCATGGTCGCGCTGTTCCTGGTGGGCCTTCCAGACACGGCGCTGCGAGAGGCTCGCGACCGGATCAGGTCCGCGATCGTCAACTCCGGGGAGCAGTGGCCGAACAGGCGGATCACGGTGGGCCTCTCGCCGGCCAGCCTGCCTAAGCGAGGAAGCGGCTTCGACTTGGGCATGGCTTTAGCGATTCTCGCGGCCGCCGAGGCCATTCCGGCTGGTGAGCTGAAGGGCGTGGTCTTCATTGGCGAGCTCGGCCTGGACGGGCGGGTCCGCCCGGTCCCCGGCGTGCTCCCGGCGGCCGCCGCGGCCGCTGCGGCAGGCTTCGCCAGCGTGGCAGTCGCAGTCGAGAATGTCGCCGAGGCGGCCCTCGTCCCGGACTTGCGGGTCATCGGCACTCCCACTCTTGCCGCGATCGCGGCCTTTATGCGTAACAAATTCTCCCCTGCCGGTGCCGACGTCTGCGTTCTCGAACCTGGCCACGCTGCCGACACGATGCCCGGGGCTGGCCAGCATGGCGATCCCGGGCTGGCAGCTATGCAAGCCGAGCCCGGCATCGGCTTCGCGCCGGTCGCCGGACAGGCTCCGCCGAAGGATCTCGCCGATCTCGTCGGCCAGCCACTCGCCCGGCGAGCCGCCGAGATCTGCGCGGCTGGCGGCCATCACCTGATGCTGCTTGGCCCACCTGGGTGCGGCAAGACAATGCTGGCCGAGCGCATTCCGACTGTGCTGCCGCGCCTGGATCCCGCGGCGGCTCTGGAGGTCAGCGCCATCCACTCGATCGCCGGAACGCTGCCATCCGGCCATCCGCTCGTCACCGCCCCGCCGTTCTGCGCCCCGCATCACACCGCCACCCGCGCTGCGATCGTGGGCGGCGGCAGCGGGATCATCCGGCCCGGAGCCGCATCGCTTGCCCACCAGGGCCTGCTGTTCCTGGACGAGGCGCCGGAGTTTGACCGGAACGTGCTTGACGCGCTGCGGCAGCCGCTTGAGTCGGGGGAGGTGGTGATTGCCAGGGCAAACCTCACGGCGCGCTTCCCGGCCAGGTTCACGCTGGTACTGGCGGCGAACCCGTGCCCATGTGCCAGCGCGCGGACTACCGGCGCGAAGTGCAGCTGCACGCCGCTGGCCAGGCGCAGGTACCTGGCCAGGCTGTCTGGTCCGCTGCTTGACCGGATCGACGCGAAGATCGAGTTCCTGCCGGTGCGCCGCGCCGAGCTGCTCAGCGACCGCACCTTCACAGAGCCGAGCGCGGTGGTGGCCGAGCGGGTCCGCTTGGCGCGGGAGCGCTCGGCGGCGCGGCTGGCCGGGACGCCCTGGCGGCTGAACGCCGAGATCCCGGGCAGCGAGTTGCGCCGCAGGTACGCTCCCGCGCCTGGCGCGCTCACGCCACTGGAGCGGGCCATGGACCTGGGCGGGATCAGCGCTCGGGGTGCCGACAGGGTGATCAGGCTGTCCTGGACGCTGGCTGACCTGGCCGGAGTGTCCCGCCCCGGCCTCACCGAGGTCGGCTACGCACTCGGCCTGTGGCTCGGCACGCCCTGACCGCCGGCGCGGCGTGCATGAAGCATCAGGACGAGACGCCCTACAGCAAAACGGATATTAAGTATGTTATACTCTAAAAGATGACATGGATGCCTGAAGGTCTGCTGCCATCCGTCGGCCTCGCAGGATGCGCCGCCAGGCGCCCTGCGCTCGCTGAGATCCGGGAATCGTGAGTTACCGTCCCCGGCACCGCCTGCCGAGGTGGCAAAGCAGCCTCCGGGCCTGCCGCAAGAACACGCCGCTGGTGTCCTCCGCCCTGGTCGTCGTTCTCCTGGTCGCCATCCTGGCGATGGCGCGCCCATCTCGTCACCCGTCGATGGGCGTGGCTCGATCCGGCGTGGCCCGGCTGTCCGAACATCCGGGTGCTCGCCGGAAGGCCGGAGCTTCTGGTCCTGCAGCGGGAGCCCGTCATGAGTCACGGCCAGCGAGCGCCGGCGCACAGCAAGCAAGCATCGGCGCAAAGATAGCCGCGTTCGCCCGGACATATGCCACGGGCCTGAATCACCCCTATGTCGCGGGCGGAACGTCTCCCGCATCTGGCTGGGACTGCACGTACTTCGCGGCGTACGTCTGGCGGCACTTCGGATTCGACGCCGTTCCCGGCTTCGAGTACGGCACCCACTTCTTCGACACGAATTCGCTCTGGCTCAGCCCGACGTCCAAGGCCACGTCCCCGCAGCTGGGCGCCCTGGTCTTCGAGGCTGGCGCGGAGGGCACGCAAGCAGATCCGGGCCACGTGGGCGTGCTCGTCTCACTGCACCCGCTCCTGATGGTCGCGGCGGCGGACTCCGCCCAGGGGACCATCTACGAGGTGCCGCAGCAAGTGAATGATTACAAGATCCCGGCAGGCGGCTGGTGACATAGGCGGCTGGTGACATAGTCAGCCACATGCTCGCCCCGACCGCGGGTGTAACACAGGAGGCTGCCGATGCCGGCTTGGATCTGCGCCACGTGCGGCGTCCAGCAAGACGAGTCTGACCCACCGCCCCCTGAGTGCGCGATCTGCCTCGACGAGCGCCAGTACGTCGGCTGGGCGGGTCAGCGCTGGATCACGATGGCCGAGATAGCCGCCGACCACGCGGTCGTCCTGCGGGAGGAGGAGCCCGGCCTGACCGGCATAGGGGTCGAGCCTGCCTTCGCCATCGGCCAGCGAGCGCTGCTTGTCCGCACCCCGGAGGGCAATGTGCTCTGGGACTGCATATCCCTGCTCGACGACGCGGCGCGGGAACGGATCGATGATCTCGGCGGCATCGCCGCAATCGCCATGTCGCACCCGCACTTCTACGGTGCCAACGTCGAGATCGCCGACGCGTTCGATGCCCGGATCCTCATCCCCCGCGCCGACGAGCAGTGGATTCAGCGCCACTCGCCGCGAATCGAGCTGTTCGACGAGACCACCGAACCCGTGCCGGGAGTCACAGTGGCCCGGATCGGCGGGCACTTCGACGGCGCCGCGGTGCTGCACTGGCAAGCCGGGTCTGGCGGCCGCGGTGCGCTGCTCACCGGCGACACCGTCACCGTGGTCCAGGACCGCAACTGGGTCAGCTTCATGTGGAGCTATCCGAACCACATTCCGCTCGACGAGGTCACGATCAGGGACATCGTCGAGCGCGTCGAGCGATTCGGGTTCGACCGGATCTATGGCGGCTGGTGGGGTCGCATCGTGATGAGCGACGGCCCGGCCGCCATACGGCGCTCAGCCGAGCGCTACATCGCCAGCCTGCACGGCCGGCGGCCATTCGAGGGCTTGCCGGGGTAACCTCGCCAGGCTGCGTAAGATCGCAGCGATGGGGGAGACGTCGACGGTAGCCGGCCAGGTGCAGCATTCGTCTGGGAGCGGCCAGCCGCGCCCTGCGGCCAGGAATGCGGCCAGGAACATGGCCTGGGTGCCTGGCGGCGAGTTCCTGATGGGCTCGCGGGACTTCTACCCCGAAGAGCGCCCGGTGCGCCGCGTCGATGTCAGCGGATTCTGGATGGACGAGCATCCGGTGACCGTCGCTGAGTTCCGCCGATTCGTGCAGGCAACTGGCTATGTGACCGTCGCGGAGCGCCCACTGGACCCAGCGCAGTATCCGGAGGCCGACCCCGACCTGCTGCGCCCGGGTTCCCTTGTCTTCGACCAGCCGGCCCGCCCAGTCGACCTGCGCGACCCCATGCAGTGGTGGGGCTATGTTCCGGGAGCGCAATGGCGTCACCCGCAAGGCCCAGCCAGCACGCTGGACGGCCTGGACCGCCATCCGGTGACCCACGTTGCGGCCGAGGATGCGGAGGCTTACGCGGCCTGGGCTGGCAAGCAGCTCCCTACCGAGGCCGAGTGGGAGTTCGCCTCGCGAGGCGGGCTGGACGGGGCGGTCTTTACCTGGGGCGACGATCCCGCGCCTAAGGGCAGGATCATGGCCAACACGTGGCTGGGTGAGTTCCCCTGGCAGGACCTCAAGACGGGCCGGTGGAGGAGGACGACGCCGGTCAAGAGCTTCCCGCCGAACGGCTATGGCCTGTTCGACATGGCGGGCAATGTCTGGGAGTGGACGAGCGACTATTTCGAGCATCGACCGGCGGAGCCGGTGCAGCGTGCTTGCTGCGGCCCGCAGGATCGGCCAGCCGCAGATCCGGCCGGCGGTCGCGTGGTCACCCCGGCGCAGAGCATGGTCCCCGGACAGCCTGGAGCGCAGATCCCCCGCCGCGTGATCAAGGGCGGCTCTCATCTGTGCGCGCCGAATTACTGCCTGCGCTACCGGCCTGCCGCCCGCCAGGGCGAGACGGTGGACACCTCCACTGGGCACCTCGGGTTCCGTTGCGTACTGCGCGATCCGGCCGCCGAGCACTGACCCGACTGGCCGGCTTGCCGCACCGTTTACTGCGATCAAACGTCTCCCGACGGTGCAGGTCAGCGGCCATAGGAAGGTCGCCACGCGAGGATCGGCAAAGCGGCCAAGCCTGGTGCCTTTCCGATCCCGGCCGTACGATGCGTCTTTAACGCCTAGGTACGGGCATCCGATCCCGTCGCGGTTTCGTCCGCCCGTTTCCTGGCCATTCCGAGAGCCGTGCTGGAGCGGCGCGGCTGCGAACGCTGCCGGAGTCCGGTAGCGGAGGGGGTTTTTATGCGCGTATCACGCGGGCTAGGTCGGGTGCGGAGGCCCGTCGTCGTGCTGGTGGCGGCGGTGCTCTCGATGAGCGGGGCCGGGCTGGCGCTTGGCTGGGCCTCGGCGGCTCAGGCGGCCGCCGGAGGCGGCGCTGGCAAAGCGGAGGCCGCGAGCATCGTCCGGACGAAGGCGCAGTGGCAGGCGGCCGTAGCAAAGGTCGCGGAACCAGGCCACGGGTGTTATCGCGCTTCGTACCCGGCGTTGCAGTGGCATGCCACCGGGTGCGCGGTCGCGCCGAAGTGGCCGGTGGCTCCGGCGCTGGCATCGGGATCAGCAACGCACGCAGCGCCGGCAGCGGTAGGCGACGGCCACGACTACTCGGCCGTGACCACCGGGCTGATCACGCAGGCAACAGGAACGTTCAAGGATGTCAGCTCGGGCATCACCGAGAAGGGCCAGGAGGATCACACCGGCCCGAGAGTGAAGAACGCATTCACCCTTCAGCTCAACAGCCAGTTCTTCGACAGCCCGGCGTGCGAGGGGGCCAGCGACCCCTCCGACTGCCTGGGGTGGCAGCAGTTCGTGTATGAATACGGAGGCCGCCATGCCGGCTTCATCTTCATGCAGTACTGGCTGATCGACTATGCCAACACGTGCCCCGAAGGCTGGTTCACGTACTCAAGCGACTGCTACACCAACAGCTCGGCAGCTGAGATGAGCTCACCCCTGACCGCTGCGGAACTCGCAACCCTGAGTTTCACGGGGAGCGCCGCTTCGGGCGGTAATGACACGGTGTCGCTGTCTGTGGGCTCCGGGCACGCGATCTCGGTGAGCGGTCCCGACAGCATGGTCGATCTTTCGGCTTTCTGGAACACGGCCGAGTGGGGCGTGTTCGGCGACGGCGGAGGCGGCGAGGCGTTCTTCGGCAGCGACACCACGCTGCAAGCGCAGACGGCCGTGACCTCAGGGAGTTCTGCAGCGCCTTCGTGCGTCAACGAGGGCTTCACTGCCGAGACGAACAACCTCGACTTGGTCGGCACGTCGCTGGCGGGCCAGCCAGCGCCCACTATCGCCACCAGGCAGACCAATGGAAAGAGAGTAGGCCATAGTTGCGCTGCCGTCGGCGCGTCGGACACCTCGGTGACCAGCCTGAAGCTGTCATCAACGAAGGCGACCTATGGTCATGAGGGCCAAGAGCACCTGACCGTCAAGGTCACGTCCGCCGCCACAGTCACCGGCAAGGTCACGGTCACCGCCACGGCGCCTAAGCACAAGCCGGTCAAGGTGTGCGTGATCACGCTCAGCAGTGGCGCGGGCAGCTGCACCCTGCACTCCAAGGTGCTCGGGGTGGCCTTCTGGAAGCTGACCGCGGCGTACGGCGGGACCGCCGGCATCCTGACGTCCGACTCGAACGCGAAGAACCTCAAGGTAACGAAGTAGCCAAGCAGGACGCCCGGCGGCTCAGGTGGCCGCCGGGCGTCCTTTCATGCCTGAGCGAGTCGCCTCGATATCGGCAATGGCAAGGCCGACTCGCCGGCCGTAGCCCACCTGCGGGCCGGTGAGCGGCCATTTCGGCCGCTGCGCTGGTTCCCGCTTAGTCCACAGGCTGCCGCCTGCATCGCTCGTTATCCACAAGACGGCCGGCTCGGATCGCGCTGGGGGTGGTTCTCCGGCAGGGTCGTGGCCGGAGGTGGTGGCGGTGCGTGACTACGACAGCCAGGGCTGGCCGGTACGCCTGCGGCTAGCCAGGTGCAGGTCGGCTGCCCAGCCGGCAGTGCGGCCATGAGCGGCGTGACGGCGCAGGAGCGCCTGGCCCGGGCCCAGCTGTCCGAGGTGGCTGACCCGGCTGACCCGGTGCTGGGCAATCTGCTCACCAGGTGCGGTCCGGCCGAGCTGATGGGAGCGGTCTCGTCGCTCAGCCCGCCGAAGGCGGGCCTGCCATCGCAGTGCCGGGAGGTTCCTGGCCTGGACCGGGCGTTCGCGCGATGGCGGAGCCGGATCCCTGACATCCCCACGCCGGCCAGGCTGGAGGCCTGGGAGCGCAGCGGCTTCCGGCTGGTGTGCCCCGGCGATCCGGAATGGCCGACTCAGCTCGACGATCTCGGCGAGTCCAGGCCCGTGATGCTCTGGCTGCGCGGTGACAGCGACCTGAGGTTCGCGTCCCTGCGCTCGGTGTCGGTGGTCGGCTCCCGTGCGGCGACGGCTTACGGAAACCACGTCGCCGCTGAACTGGCCGCTGATCTTGCCAGCGCCGGCTGGACTGTCACTTCCGGAGGTGCCTACGGAATCGACGCGGCCGCCCACCGTGGCGCGCTCGCCGTCGGCGGCAGCACGGTCGCCGTGCTGGCCAGCGGGCTTACCTTCGGGTACCCCAAGGGCCATGAGGAATTGTTCAGCCAGATCGCCGCTGAGGGCGTCCTGGTCAGCGAGTGCCCGCCCGACCGGGCGCCCACCCGGCCCGGGTTCCTCATCCGCAACCGGATCATCGCGGCATTGAGCCGCGGCACGGTGGTAGTCGAGGCCGCCCGGCGCAGCGGCGCGCTGAACACCTCCCGGCACGCACGCGAGCTCAACCGGCCCGTGATGGTGGTGCCTGGCCCGGTAACCTCCGATCAGTCGCAAGGCTGTCACGACCTGATCAGGGAGTACGGCGCCGTCCTGGTCACCAGCGCGCCGCACGTGATCGAGCTGGTCTCGCCGCTCGGGGAGTCCGATGACGGACCCGAACGCCGGCCAGCCGTGCCCGACGAAAGCCTGGACCCGGTCACGCTGACAGTGCTGCACGCCGTCACGCGGCGGTCAGGCCGAGGTCCTGCCACCATCGCGACGCTCGCCGGCGTCGACCTGGACACGGCCATGCGCTGCCTGGGGCTGCTGGCCGCGGCCGGCTACGTCGAGCGATGCGAGCAGGGCTGGCGTAGCAGGAGGATCGCGTCCGGCGAGTAGCTGCGCTCAGGTCGTGACGGGCTGATCCCGGTAACTTCGCCTCGCGGCTCCGTGCCTGGCTGCCTCCCCGTGAAGCCGTTGCCGAGGCCGGCTTCCTGCCTGCCTCGCCGCTCATGAGGCCCTCCATCGCCTTCACCAGCCGCGGGGCCAGTTGCTCCGCGAGTGCCGGAGCGAGAGCCTCAGCCAGTTCGGACGCGAAGACCTCGGCCAGAAGAAGCCTTTCGAGCATCGAGCCGCGGGATGACCCGCGCTTGGATCCGATGGCTGACTCGAAGAGGGCAGCCGTCGTGGCCATGCCTCGCATGGACTCAGAAGACCCGCCTGACTCGCCGAGAATGTCGCGGATCAGCTCGTCGATCAACGGTTCTACCTGGTCCTCGGTTGTTTCCTTTGACGATTCGACCGCCATGTTCCTTCCTTTGCTGTTGCCGGTAAGGCGCTTGACTGCGGCCGCTCCCGGGTGGCCCGCACTGTTCGGTTACCGCCGGCCGTGACCGACTGGCGGTTACCGGCCCAGGGCGGCGAGCAGAAGCGGGTGCTCGATGAATCCCTCGCCGTCGTCGCGGTGGCGCAACAGGGCGGCAAGAAGAAGCGGGTGCTCGATCATGCGCTCACCTGACCGGCCGCTGCTTCGGCGACGGGCGATCGCCGCGAGCAGGAGCGGGTGCTCGATCATCCGCTCGCTGCTGGACCGGCCTCTTCGGCGTCGCATGAGTGCCGCGAGCAGGAGCGGGTGCTCGATGATCGAGTCGTCCTCGTCATCGTGGTGGTGGCGGTGATGCGCGATCGCGGCCAGCAGGATCGGGTGCTCGATGAAGGAGCCCTCGTCCTCGTCGTGGTGGCGCATGAGCATGGCAAGGAAGATCGGGTGCTCGATGATGCGCTCGCCACCCGACCGGCTGCCTCGGCGGCGCATGAGTGCGGCGAGCAGCAGCGGGTGCTCGATGAACGAGCCGTCGTCCTCCTCCCGGTGCCGCATAAGTGCGGCGAGCAGGAGCGGGTGCTCGATGATGCGCTCGCCACCCGACCGGCTGCCTCGGCGGCGCATGAGTGCGGCCAGCAGCAGCGGGTGCTCGACCAGCGACTCGTCTTCCTCGTCGCGTTTGCCCATCAGTCCGGCGAGTAGTTCTTCCTCGGCTGCATCGGTCATCGTGCCGCGGTCCGTGATCGTTGTCATGAATCCCCCTCGAGCGATTGCGGGTGCCTTGCCGTCATCCGACCGGGCAGCCGGGCTGGGCTGCCCGCAGCTGGCCGGGAGAAGCGCCGGGTACGTGCCCGGCACCGGCAGGCCGACGCCACCCGCCGCGGGTGAACTTGCCCCTGCCATCACGGCGCCGCCAAAGCTGTGCCTGGCGAAAGTCACCTGATGGCTACGAGCGTGGCGAGCAAGCCAGGCGCGGCCGTTCACCGCACACTGATGGAGTGGACACGCGTTCCAGGTCGGCCGGTACCACGCGGTCGCCCGGTGCCATCCGATCGCGCAGTGCCACCCGGTCGCCCGGCGTCGCCCGCTCGCGTGAGCCGGCTAACTCGCCGAAGCAGCGGGAGCCCGCGGAGCAGCGGGAGCCACAGGAGCTGCCGCCTGCGCTCGCCAGGCTGCTGGCTGACTTCGTCCGGCACCTGACTGCCCGCAGGGGGCTGTCGCAGCACACCGTCCGTGCGTACCGCAGCGACGTCGGCCAGCTGTTCGCGCACCTCGTGCGGTGCGGCATCGAGGACATCGGGGAAGTTGACCTGTCGGTGGTCAGGTCCTGGCTCGCCACTCAGTACGCGGCCGGCCACTCGCGGTCGACGATCGCCAGGCGGTCGGCGGCAGCCAGGGCCGTCACCGCGTTCGCCCATGAGCGCGGCCTGCTGGCGGCCGACCCCGGCCCGATGCTGGGTTCGCCCAAGACCAGGCGCGAGCTGCCCGAGGTCCTGGCCGTTGAGCAGATGAAGACGGTCCTGCGCAGCCAGCCAGCCGGCCAGGCCCGAACCCCGATGGCGCTGCGTGACACCGCGATCATGGAGTTGCTGTACGCGACCGGAATCCGCGTCAGCGAGTTGTGCGGGCTGGACGTCGACGACATCGACCGGAGCCGCAGAACCATCCGGGTCCTAGGCAAAGGAGCCAAGGAGCGCACAGTGCCGGTCGGCATCCCGGCGCTGCACGCGGTCGACCAGTGGCTCGCTTCAGGACGGCCGGAGATCGCGGTCGCATCTTCGGGCCCGGCGCTGTTCCTTGGTGCCCGCGGCGCGCGAATTGACCCCCGGACGGCTCGCCGGGTCGTTCATGCCCGGATCGCGGCTGCCGGTTCGGTTCCGGATACCGGTCCGCACGGCCTGCGGCACACCATGGCAACGCATCTGCTCGAAGGCGGTGCTGACCTGCGCAGCGTGCAGGAAATGCTGGGTCACGCCTCGGTGGCGACGACGCAGATCTACACCCACGTCTCGATCGAGCGGCTGCTGAGCGCATACCGGCAGGCGCACCCGCGAGCCTGATGCGCCGAGGCCAGGCATCAGACGGGCATAGCGGATCGGCCTGGATGTAGACTTAACCAACGGTCCCGGTGCAAGCGTGCGCAAGCATGCCCGCCGGTGACCGCATTTCGCGCGTCCGCTCGCCCGCGGGGAGACACCTTGAGTGCTCCCCCGGGAACGAACCTCACCGGTCCGCGGGGATACCCGCGGCGAGGCCGTTCGGGCGCCAGGAGTAACCGATCGCGCCATCGCCTGCGGGCCGGCGCACGACAGGAAAGGGGACACCGGCATGGCCCCGGTCGTCACCATGCGGCAGCTGCTGGAGAGTGGTGTCCACTTCGGGCACCAGACGCGGCGCTGGAACCCGAAGATGAAGCGGTTCATCTTCACCGAGCGCAACGGCATCTACATCATCGACTTGCAGCAGTCGCTGCAGTTCATAGACCGCGCCTACGAGTTCATCAAGGAGACCGTCGCGCACGGCGGCTCAGTTCTGTACGTCGGTACTAAGAAGCAGGCGCAGGAGGCAATCGCCGAGCAGGCTCGACGTGTCGGCATGCCGTTCGTCAACCAGCGCTGGCTCGGCGGCATGCTGACGAACTTCTCGACCGTCTACAAGCGCCTGCAGCGGCTGAAGGAGCTCGAGGAGATCGACTTCGACGATGTCTCGGGCTCGAACCTCACCAAGAAGGAACTGCTCCAGCTCAAGCGCGAGCGCGACAAGCTCGAGCGCTCGCTGGGCGGCATCAGGGACATGTCCAGGGTGCCGAGCGCCCTGTGGGTCGTGGACACCAAGAAGGAGCACATCGCGATCAGCGAGGCCCGCAAGCTGGGCATCCCGGTCATCGCGATCCTGGACACCAACTGCGACCCCGACGAGGTGAACTACCCGATCCCGGGTAATGACGACGCGATCCGCAGCGTTGCGCTGCTGACCAGGGTGGTGGCCGACGCCGTCGCCGACGGCCTGATCGCGAGGGCTGGCCGGGCCGCGGGCGAGGAGAAGCCGACCGGCGATGGCGAGCTGGGTGCGGCCGAGCCGCTGGCCGAGTGGGAGCGCGAGCTGCTCGAGGGCAAGCCGATGAACGGT
>JASHXW010000341.1 GCA_030043395.1 Streptosporangiaceae bacterium | reverse complement strand
ACCTGGCCGAACCGGCTCTACCTGATGACCGGCCAGATCGATCCGGACGGCAAGCACGGCGGCCCGGTCTACGAGAACGACGTCCCGGCCGAGGGCTGGTCCTGGAAGACTTATCCGGAGCTCCTGCAAGCCGCTGGCGTGTCCTGGAAGGTGTACCAGGAACTCGACAACTACGGCTTCAACGTGCTGGAGTACTTCGACCAGTACCAGAACGCGAGTACCTCGTCGCCGCTGTACCAGAACGCGATGCGCTTCTACCAGCCCGGCCAGTTCGAGTACGACGCGATGAACGACCAGCTTCCGACCGTGTCGTGGATCCTGCCGACGTCCTTCCAGTCCGAGTACCCCGACTTCATGCCGGCCGCCGGAGCCGATTACGTCGCCAGCAAGGTGAACGCGATCGCGTCGAACCCCGATGTCTGGTCCAAGACGCTCTTCATCCTGGTCTACGACGAGAACGACGGGTTCTTCGACCACGTCAAGCCGCCGACGGCCCCCAAGGGCACGCCCGGTGAGTACCTCAGCGTCAGCGGGGCGCCCGGGCCGATCGGCCTGGGTTTCCGCGTGCCCTGCATCCTCGTCTCGCCGTGGACGGTGGGCGGCTTCGTCTGCCACGACACGTTCGACCACACCTCGGTGACCCGGCTGCTCGAGCTGGTGACTGGCGTTCGCAACCCCAACATCAGCGCCTGGCGGCGCAAGACAGTCGGTGACTTCACCACTGCCCTCGGCGCCACGGCGAACACGAACGTGCCGCGGCTACCCAGCACGGTCAAGGAGCTGGAGATGGCGGAGCAGGAAGTCCGCCACCTCAAGCTGCCTCCCATTCCCGGCAAGAAGCAGACGTTCCCTGTCCAGGGAAAGGGCACGAAACCGGTCCGCCACGGAATAGCCGAGCAGACGGCAGCGGAGGTGTGAGTGACATGGCACGAGGCGACTCATCTGGCACTGCCGCGGTACGGCCGCGCCGGCGCGGCTACGTTGTGATCGCGTCCGTCACTGCTGCCGCGGTGCTGGCTGCCCTCGGCGTCCTGGTCGGGGAGCACGTCACGTCGGCTGGCGCGGGCCCGGCCGCGGCCTCAGCCCGGCGAGCGCACCTGGTTTCGTCTAGCTGCAGCGGGCCGAAGGGCGCGGCGTACGTCTCCGAATCCGGGTACCAGGCCTTTGCCGCCATCAACACGAAGAACTGCGAGATCGTCCAGACCTACAACGTGGGCGACACCCAGGTGCCTAACGATCCCGGGGACTTCAACTACTCCTCGACCAACGAGGGGATCGCGGTGCACGGCAGTACCTTGTACTTCGCCGACGCCGGCAACTCCACGGTGGCCGTGATCAACTCGAGCAAGCTCTCACCGGCGAAGTACTACGACCCGCCGGAGAAGCTGATCAACGTCGGCCTGAACCCGGGCAACCTGGCCGTCACCCCCGACGGCACCCAGTTGTGGGTGGCCGACACCGGCCCGCAGACCGCGCCGAATGCGCCGTCCGGGATCAGCGTGATCTCCACGGCGACCGACAAGGTCCTCGTCAAGCTGCCGCTTAGCGGCGGTCCCACCGACATCGCGTTCTCGCCGAGCGGAGCGCAAGCCTTCGTGACCACGTCGGCGGGCCTGACCGTGTACGACACGGCGACCCAGACCGTCGTCAGCACGATCACGGGCCTTGGCGACCCGGAGAGCGTCGCAGTGTCCCCGGACGGCAGCACCCTGTACGTCACGAACACCCAGCAGAACGAGGTCGCCGTCATCAGCGCCGCGACCGACGCGGTGACCGGCACCATCAGCGTCGGCCAGCTTCCGTGGCAGCTGGCGCTTTCCGCCAACGGCGGCACGCTGTACGTCGCCGACGGCGACTCCGACGAGGTGTCGGTGATCAGCACTAGCTCAGACACCGTGACATCCACGATCCATCTCGCCGGGGACCCGGTCTCGCTGGCCCTGACCCCGAATGGCTCGCAGCTGTGGGTTGGCGGGCTGACATCAGCCGTCCTGACCGTGTACGACACGGCCACGCTGAAGGAAGTCGGGAGCCTCAACGTCGGTGGCGCCGGCCCCAACTCAGGTGACGGGGACGAGCCGACCGCGATCGTCATGCTGAAGACCCCGACGCCGGGGTCGAACGCGCCTCAAGCGCCAAGCCAGCGCGCGAGCCGCAACAAGTCAGGTCACTGAAATGAGCGAGGGGCTGGTCAGTGGCTCCGCTGGCCAGCCCCCGGTTTCTGGCCCTAGCCCAGGCCCGCCACGCGCTGAGCGAGTTAGGCTGAATCCGGCAGGATTCTCGCCGTAGCGAGCTCAAATTGCTAAATGGCTGCCCGGAGGGCCAGATGAACCGAGTCCATCACACTGGTTCAACCACAAGACGGTTCCGCCTCGCGCAAGTGCTCACGGCGGGAGCGCTGGTGGCGGGAGTGTGCCTGGCCACCCCGGCGCTGGCTGCTGTCAGGCACCCGGACGGGTCATGGGGCGGCCAGCATTCTGTGCCGAAGGCGTCGTCCTCGCTAGCCCCGGCGGCCTGCACGACCGGCACGAGCTTGTTCGTGGCGTACACGACCTCGAAGGGCGGGATCGACTATGCCATCCACACCACCAAGTGGTCGTCGACCGAATCTGTCTCGGCCAAGGGCGTGACGCCGGCAACGACCTCGGCTCCTGCCATCACCGTGTACAAGGGTCATCTGTACGTCTTCTGGATCAACAGCTCGGGCCAGATCAGGTACACCGACAAGGTCAAGGGCAAGTGGCAGGCGACCCAGACAGTGAGCGGGTCATGGGGCACAGGCGAGTCGAGCACGACTCCCGCTGTGACCGTTGCGTCGGGCGACTTGTGGGTGGCGTGGAAAGGTCACTCCACCGACAACATCTGGTATTCCTCGACCAGCGGCGCGACTTGGGCAACTCAGGAGGACGCCGTCTCGAACGCCACCAGCTTCAGCCCCACGATCGCGCCGACCGGGCTTTCAGCGGCACCCCTCGCGTTCGCCTGGACCACATCGAGCGGAGCGGTCGACTACGGCATCCTGGGCTTCCTCGGCTTCGAGACGATCGGGGCGGTGCCGCAGGCGGGGACCAATGCCGCGCCTTCTCTGGACTTCATGAGCGCTGCTCCGGGCGAGACCATGTACCTGGCCTGGAAGGGCACCCATACGGACGACGTCTTCTTCGACGAGGTGAGCGACTTCAGCTCCTCGAGCTTCAGCCCGAGCAGCTGGACCGGGCAGGCGACCATACCTTCGGCCACCACGAGCACCGGGCCGGTCATCGCCAATATCAGCACCACCTTGTACGCGGTCTACAAGGCCCAAACCTCGGACAGCATCGAGTACCAGTCGGCGACAACCCCGAGTTCATAGAGCGCGGGGGCCAGCCCTCCCTCCGGGGGTCGGCGGCGGTCAGACCTTCTGGTGCAGGCTCAGGTCGCGCACGGTAAACGTCTGCGCCTTTCCGTCGGTGTCGCAGATCTCCCAGCCGAAGTTGAACTGGGTCAGCGCATCGGATGATCGGAGCATGCCGTGCCCGTGCAGCCAGCGCAGGATGGCGAGATAGTCGACCGTGCCGCTGGTCACATTCTTTTTCAGAACGAAGCTCTTCGTGCCGCCTGATACATACACGGCAAACTTCTGCGAGCGGATATCCGCGGTGCCGTACAGCTTGCCGGCGGGCGTCTGGCCCTGGTTGTCGACCCAGACCATCACCTCGTCGGTGTCGGAGCCCTTGAGGAACATGTCGTAGGCCGCCTCGGCGTCGAAGCCGTTCCGCTTCAGCGACCCGGTCGGCATCGTCTCGCTGAAGCTGCTGGACAGGGACTTGATCGACGAGTACCGCACGTTCCGGTAATCCCACTGCGCTGACTCGTAGGCTTCGACCGCGCAGCCGCCGCAGCCGCCGCCCCCGTTCTGGTCGGCGGTCACGCTCCAGTCGCCCTGGCTATGCGCGTGTATGACGTACGTCCCGGGAGTCGGCCCCCAGGTGTTGTTGTAGACGATCCAGTGCCCGAAGGTGCAAGCCTGCCCGTTGGTGGCCGTGCAGGTTCGCAGCGGCGAGGCGCCAGCCGGGCTCGCCCACAAGAGCAGCATGCCGAGGACGGCGACCGACGCGGATGTTGCGAGCAGCTTCCTCATGAGCCCTGATTCTTCCGTAATCCGGTGAATCGCGGGTCCCGCTTGCGCGGACTTCCCGTCGCCTTCACCCGTCCACGGGAACGATGCGCGCGTCAGTGAGACGGCCGTCGTCGATGCGCAGGATCCCGAACGTTCCGTGCGGCTGGCGGCGCCGGTCGGTAGGCGACCCGGGATTGAAGATCCGCAGGCCATCGCCGGCCTGGTCAAGCGGTATGTGGGAGTGCCCGAATACCACGAGCCGCGCTGCCGGGAAGCGACGACGCAGCCGGGGAATCCTGCCAGCGGCCGCGCCGCTGTCGTGAATCATGGCGACGGGCAGGCCTGCCAGCTCGAGCTCCGCGGCCTGCGGCGCGCCCCATGCCGCCACGTCCGGGCCGTCGTTGTTGCCAAGGACCGCCCGCACTGGCGCGAAGCCGGCGAGCTCGTCGAGCACGCTGGCGGTACAGACATCTCCGGCGTGCAGGATCAGGTCCGCGTCAGCCAGCGACCGCGCGACGGCAGGCGGACAGTGACGCCAGCGCCGCGGCGCATGCGTGTCGGACAGGACGACTACCTTCACCGTGGCAAGTATGCATCCGGCAGAACGTAGCCTTCGTGTCGTGACGCACTATCAAGCATCGACGCCCGGCACAGGCCAGGACCGCCGCCCGGTGGTGCGCGCGCTGCTGATCGTCGACGTGCAGAACGACTTCTGCGAAGGCGGGTCCCTGGCAGTGGCCGGGGGCAGCGCGGTCGCCGCCGCCATCACCGGGTTCCTCGCAGGTCCGGCTGCCGGCGAGTACGCGCACATCGTCGCGACCCGGGACCACCACGTCGACCCGGGCGCGCACTTCTCCGAGCAGCCGGACTTCGCCGACAGCTGGCCGCCGCACTGCGTGGCCGGGACGACTGGCGCCGCGCTTCATCCGGCGCTGGACACCAGCGGTGTTGAAGAGGTGTTCGTCAAGGGCGAGTACGCGGCGGCCTACAGCGGATTCGAAGCGGTGGCCAGCACGACGGGTCAGTCGCTGACAGCCTGGCTTGCCGAGCGGGGCGTGACC
>JASHXW010000033.1 GCA_030043395.1 Streptosporangiaceae bacterium | reverse complement strand
CTTCTGTGGAGTGCCGTCCGGCAGTCACCGATACTGAGCCGGTGGCGTGACGAGATCGAAAGCGAGGCGAATATTAGTGTCCGTAATGACCCAGCCTGCGGACCTGGACGCGGCACGGATCATGATCCATGCCCCGGCAGCAGTTGAGCGTATCGCGGTGGAGTCGATCTTGTCCCGCGAGCGGCGATTTAGCATTTCCGTACGGCTTATGACTCAGACTCAGGACCGCCCGGCAGGAAAGGCGAAGCGGGACGCGGACGTGGTTGTCTGGGTAGGCGGCGGGTTCAGTCAGGGCCTCTCAGCGGTCCCCGCGCCGAGGATCCTGGTCGTGCTGCGCGCCGTTACCGCTACGGCGGCGGTGTCATCGCTGCGTGCAGGCGCTGCCGGGCTGACCTGCCTGGGCTGCCACCTGGACCAGCTCCCGCAGGCCGTGGATGCGATCAGGTTCGGGCAGGGCTGGCTCGCTCCGTGCATGGCGAGGGTCGTGGCGGATCACCTGGCTGGCCGGTCCCGCATGCAAGCCGCGGAGCACGGCAGCCTTACTGCCCGGGAACTGCTGGTACTGAGGTCAATAGCTTGCGGCGCGAACAATTTCAAGATCGCCGGCGACCTCGGCATCGATGTACGGACCGTACGGTTCCACGCCTCGAATATCTACCGGAAGCTAGGCGCCCGGCACCGAGCCGAAGCCGTGGCAATGGCCTACCGCCTCGGAATCATCGCGTAGGCTGTCTTGCCTAATCCTGGTATGAGATTATTAAATGAGCTGTTAGATAGTATCAATCGATATCAGGGGTCTGGTTCGAATGCTCGAGGTATTCGGGCTTACCGGGCGAGCGGAGAGCATCTATCGGCTGATGCTGGCAGAGCCGCAGCTGGGAGTAGCAAGCCTGTGCGAGCGCCTGGAACTCACTGACGCCGAGGTCAGGGCAGCCCTCGATGAGCTCGTGACAGTCGCGTTGCTGAGGGAGTCTCGCGAGGTCCACGGCCGGCTGCGAGTCGTCCCGCCGGAGATCGGAATTGAGACACTGCTGCGCCGGCAGGAAGAGCAGCTAGTGGCTAGGCAACGGGAACTGGCCGTGGCCCGGACCCAGGTAGCCGAGATGGTCGCCGACTATCTGGAGACAGCAGGCCGCGACCACATCGCGCCAGCGCAAGACGGGCGTCTGATAGGGCTCGATGCGATCCAGGCGGAGCTGGAGATCCTGGCCAGGGACATGAGGACCGATTGCAGGGCAGTTCTGCCCGGCGGCGCCCAGTCCCAGGCCAGCATCGACAACGCTCTTCCACTGAATGCGGACGCGCTGTCGCGAGGAATCAGCATCCTGACTCTCCTGCAAGACAGCGCACGCCACGACCCGCCAACCCGTGCCTACGCGCGGTGGCTGACAGACCGCGGATCCCAAGTCCGCACCGCCGCGGTCCTTCCGCCGCGAATGCTGATCTTCGACCGGCGAGTCGCGGTAATACCCATCGACCCGGCCAACACCAAAGGCGGCGCGCTGCGCACCAGGGAAGTCAGTATTGTCAGATCATTGCTGGCGGTCTTCGACCAGGCATGGAACGCGGCAATTCCGTTCGGCGCTCCGCTCGCGCCCGACGCCGCGACGGGCCTGACCCGCCTGGACCGGGAACTACTGAAACTCCTGTCGTCCGGGATGACAGACGAGGCCGCCGGCAACAGGCTTGGCATCTCGGCACGCACTGTCCGCCGTCAGATGTCAGCCCTGATGGAGCGCCTGAACGCCTCTAGCCGGTTCGAGGCAGGACTCAAAGCCGCGCAGCGCGGCTGGCTGTTACAGAGCTAACCCGGCTGCGCGGGACCGGGAAACTCGTGGACGAGCGTGCCCGGCGTCGTACCGGGCCGCGAGGCGCCAGCCGATCAAGCCGGCCGTGCCCTGCCCTCAGCGCCGTCCTGCCGGGCTGACCTGCGTGCGGCGGGCAGCTACCCGGCCGCCGGGCCATGCCCGGACCTGTCCCGGACGCCACCACGCAGGTGGCCTGGCGGCCGTAGGCGGGCGCGGAGCCGGCGGCCAAGGATCAGGGATTGCCAGCCGGGATCGCACAAGGCCCGGCCGGCAGTCCCGATCTCATCTGCCCAAGGGAGACACAAGATGCCCAGGAACTCACGCCGCGCTGTCGCGGTAGTCATCGCCGCGATGGCCGTCCCGGTCGGCCTGCTCGCCGGCGGCGCAGTCGCGGGCGCCGCGACCGCGCACCGCACCGGAGCCACGAAGATCGAGGTCTGCGGGACCGGCCGAGCGCTCATCCGGCCGCACAGCATTGTCTTGACCTGCGCCGATTACGGTGAGCTAGCCACCAAATTGCACTGGACAAGCTGGACGGCGGCGCGCGCGACCGCCGTCGGCGAGGTCAGCTGGAAGACAGCCACCGCCGCTGTGCCGTTCGCCAGAAGCAGGCGCTGGGACCACGCCAGCGCCAGGATCACGCTCACCCGCCCGGTCGCCGAGGCCGGCGGCAAGGTCTTGTTCACCGAAGCACGGCTGCACGTCACCGGGCACACCCCTCGCGGGTTCATGCGCGACGTGACCTTCCGTGAGGGGCCGGCCATGGCAGCGCCCCTGGCTCCGAACTCAGGCCCGGCGCCGCGCTCGCAGGAGCCCGAGGAGCCCGCCGCTTCCAGCGGGGCCACGACCTACTCCGACATCGAGGGCTTCTGGATCGACGCCGGCGGCTCTGCGTCACTCGCGGAGACAATGGCCGCGATCGCCGACGCCGAGAGCTACGTCGGCAAACCGGGGGCTATCGAGCCGGACGTCGCCTATTCCGTGACGGGCTGGGGCCTGTGGCAGATCACGCCAGGAGATTCCGAGTCGGCGTACGGCGAGGACTACCAGCTCCTGGACCCCTGGAACAACGCCGAAGCCGCCCTCGCGAAGTACGACGAGCTCGGGCTCAGCGCCTGGACCACGTACACCCAGAATCTATACGAACCCTTCCTGCAGAGCACCCCGGCGGCCACGGGCCTTGCCGACCCAGGCCAGTACGAGCCGATCAACTCCGCGCCGTCCGGGACCCACAACTCTTCTGACCCTGGCAGCACTTCCGGCCCCGTTATGCCCTCGTCAGCCATTAAGAACCGTACTACGGGTCAGTGCATGAGCAACGGTGGCAGCACGGCGAACAGCGCCCCCATCACGCAGTACACCTGCAACGGAAGCATTAATCAGCAGTTCTATTCAAAGGTGGACTCGATAGTGAGTGCGCAGAGCTCTGACTGCTTCAGCGACGGTGGCAGCACGGCGAACAGCGCCCCCATCACGCAGTACCCCTGCAACGGAAGCTCGAATCAGGGCTTTTACACTGTTCAGGATTCAAATGGATATTTCACCATCCAGAATGCCAACGGGTTCTGCCTCACCACCGGTGGCTCCTCGGCGACCAGCTACCCCGTAACGCAGTACGCCTGCAACGGTTCGGAAAATCAGGAGTGGTCGTAAGGGAGAACGCCGGCAACGATTCGGGTAATGGGCAGTGGCCCGATTAGGGCGAGAGATGGGGGGCGTCGTCGGACGCCCCCCATCTCTGATTGCGAGTTCCGCAGCGATCTAGTACTACAGCCGCAGTCAGTGATCTTGCCCGGCGTGGCGGCGTGACATGAGTCCTGCTGCAGGCGTACGAAGCCCAGGAAGAGTCAACGGAAACTGGGCCGAGTTCACGATTCCGCCAGTCCGGGTCGCGCGGCCGGGTGCTCCGCCGCCTCCCGCAGCTCACTGAACGCCTGCGCGAGCCGGGGCGCGCTCCAGTGCGCGTTGAGTCCGCTGGGATTGGGCAGCACCCAGACTCGCGTCTGGGCGATGAGGAGTTCCTGCGGCCCGACGGTGGCGCTGCGATCGGCGAACGCGACGCGGTAGGCACTGACCCCGACCACGGCGAGCCACCGCGGCCGGAACTCCCGCACCTTGGCGCCGAGGATCTCAGCGCCCGCCACCAGCTCGCGAGTCGTGAGTTCTTCGGCGCGGGCGGTGGCCCGGGCAGCGATGTTCGTGATGCCCAGGCCCAGTTCGAGTAGCTGTCCCTGCTCGGCTGGGCTGAGCAGGCGGGGAGTGAACCCCGAGGCATGCAACGCGGGCCAGAACCGGTTGCCAGGTCGGGCGAAGTGGTACCCGGTCGCCGCCGAGTACAGGCCGGGGTTGATTCCGCTGAACAGCACCCGCAAGCCTGGCGCGATGACATCGGCGATCGTGCGGTCAGCCGCCGCTGACAGCTCCGCGCTGCTCGGCCGCGGCAGCCTGGCTGCAGAGTCAGCGGGAGCGGCCATCGGCCCAGCCTAGAGGCTGCCGCGCAGGGCCAGGCTCGTAGGCTAGTTCGCACGTCACGGGGGGCGGGGATGGGCGAGACGACAGGCGACGACGTACTGATCATCGGGGCCGGGCCCTCTGGCCTGTTCGCTGCGATCGAGCTGGCCAGGCGCGGCGTGCGCGCGCGCGTGGTCGAGCGGGAACTCCAGCCGCACCGGCAGGCGCGGGCTACTGCCGTGCAGCCCGCGACCATCGAGATCCTCGCCCAGGCTGGCGCGGCGGGCCCGATCCTGGCTGACTCGGTGCACCTGGAGTTCGCCCGGGTGCTCGACCACGAGCTCGCGCTGGTCAGCGAGCTCGCGCTGGCAGGAACTGGCTGCGAGTGGGAGTACCAGTGCAACCTGCCGCAGTGGCGGACCGAGGAAATCCTGGCCAGGCGCCTTGCCGAGCTGGGCGGGACGGTCGAGCGCGGCGTCACGGCGATCTCGATGCGCGAGCGCGACGACGGCGTCCTCGTCGGGCTGGAGAAGCCCGACGGATCGCACGAGGCAGCCGAAGCCGCATGGGTGATCGGCGCCGGAGGAGCACACAGCATCACCAGGGCATCGATGGATGCCACGCTCGCGGGCGCCACCTATCCGGGCACGGCGCTGGCTGCCGACGTCGCCGTCTCGGGGTCGCTGCCCAGGGACAGCTCGAACCTGATCGCGAGCCCGGAAGGCTACGTGCTGCTTGCTCCGCTGCCGGATGATCGCTGGATCACGTTCGTGGGTGACCTGGACAGCGAGGAGGCCAGCCGGTTGGAGCAGGACACGTCGCTTGCCTCGGTCGCCGCGAGCGTGGGCCGCCGGGCCGGGTCCAGCGTCGAGCTGACCGACGTCGGCTGGGCCTCGCCGTTCCGCATGCACCGGCGGATCGCCGGGCGCCTGTACGGCATGAGGCGCTTCCTGCTCGGCGATGCCGGCCACCTGTCCAGCCCGTTCGGCGGGGAGGGCCTGAACTCCGGCCTGCACGATGGCAATAACCTGGCCTGGAAGCTGGCGGCTCGGCTCTCCGGCCGGGCGCGGCCAGGACTGATCGAGAGCTTCGCTTCGGAACGGCAGGCCGCCGACGAGCACGTCCTGGCGGTATCAGACAACCTGCACAAGGTCGCGCACGACGCGGTCGAGTCGGCCAGGAGCGGAGTCAGCAGCACGCCGCCAGGGCTTGAGCAGAAGGCTTCGCTGGTCCGCTCGCGGTCCATGCTCGACATCCGTTACGCCGACAGCCCGCTGACCGGCGAGTACGCCGACCCCGGCAGCCCCCTGCCGCCGGGCCCCGCGCCAGGCGAGCGGCTGCCTGACCGGTGCAAGCTGGCGGGCCCCGAACACCACCTGCTGGCGTTCGGGGAGGTGGAGGCAGCTGGCCTGGAGCAACTCCGACGCAGGTGGCGCGGCCTGGTGGACATCATCAGGGCTAGCACTGACCCTCGGCGTGCGGGCCTGGCCGGCTCCGGCCTGGTGCTCGTCCGGCCGGACGGGTACATCGGCTTCCGCGCGAACACCACCGGCGCGGCAGGGCTGGACGCGGTGGACCGGCACCTGGACTCCTACCTGATCCCAGCCTGACCTGTTGAGCGATTAGTACCTGTTCGACCATGTTCGTGGACGTTGATCACGCATCTGGAGCCTGTTAATAATGGCATTTACGAATATTGAAAGCGCCGCAGTTTACCTATGAAAGGTTTAGTTATGGACACAGGAAAGTAATTCTTTCGCTGTTTTCAGGACACCGGTTGCCTATGCAGCTACGGTATCGAAATGTTAGGCGCAAGCTCGCCGCGTCAGGCAGCCCCAGGCTGCCTTTCCCCGCGGGCGCGCGCGAACTCCGCGTGATCGGAACTTGATGTCCCCACTGATACGCAAGGTGCTCAGCGTCGTCGCGGCCGTAGTCGTCCCCATCGGGATCGCTACGGCTTTCGCATGTGCGGCACCGTCCGCCAGCGCGGTCACGGCGCAGAGCGGCCGGGCAGTAGCGGTCGCGAGCCCGCTGAGCGCCTCGTTCGCGCAGGCCAGGGCCGGGTTCGTCGGCCACACCCGACGGCACCGCCACCACCGGCTCCCAGCTCGGCTGCGCGCCTGGACCTGGGCGGTGAAGCAGACGGGCGCTCCGTACGTGTACGGCGGCACCGGCCCGGGCTATGACTGCTCGGGCCTGGTGATGATGGCCTACCGTCATGCCGGCATTCACCTGCCGCGGACGACGTGGGAGATGCTGGCGAGCCCGCTGCTGGTCAGGGTCATCCATCCGCGGATGGGCGACCTGGCCTTCTACGGCAGTGGCCACGTGGAGCTGTTCCGCCGCTGGGGATACACCTTCGGGGCACATGACTACGGCCAGCCGGTCGGAATCATCCACTACGGCGGCGACTGGAAGCCGACCGCCTTCTACCGCGTCAGGTAGGCGCTAGCCGGCCGGGTAACCCCAGGCGGGGTCCGTGCCGAGCACCAGTCCGTGGCCGTTGTCGCGGACCACTCCAGCCAGCAGGTTGCTCTGGGTCGCGTTGCCCAGGTCGGCGCCAGCGCTCCACCTCGATCCGGTTGACGTCGAGTACTCGATGAGGTCGTAGGTCTTGTAGCCGGCTCGCTCGGCGAACACGTAGACGCGACCGTCCGGTGCCTGGCAGACGGCGAACACTTCGGGGCCGCCGCCTGAGCTGTGCGGCACGGCATGCGCGGGCCCGAAGCCGTGTCCGTTGAACAGCCGGAGCAGCACCGCCTGCGGCCTGTGCGTCTGGACGGTGAGCAGAGCGGAGCCTGAGATCCCGAGCAGCTCCTCGCTGGGGAACGTGCCGACCTGCCGGTAGGACGAGGAGGAGTCGAAGTTCCTTCCCGGAGGCGCGAACTCGACGTAGGTGGAGTAGGTCGTGCCCAGGTAGTCCGATGCGACCAGGGCGCCGCCCTTGTAGCCGGTGTCCGCGACGCCGAAGGCGCCCTTCCCTGGCAGCGAGGCGGTGGTGCCGGGAGGTCCGCTGGCGCTGAGCGGGACGCTCTCAACCTGCCATGGGTCGGTATCACCAGCGGAGAACACGACCTGGTTTCCGCCAACCAGCGCCGCCGCGTCGACATCGAGGAAACCGACCCGCGCCGGTGCGGAGAAGGCCTTGCCGCCGTCCGTCGACCTGAAGAGCAGGTCACCCCCGTCCGGGCTGGAGTCACAGCATGTGGTCTGCAGCACCGTCACGTGGTTGGCCGAGGAGACGAATACCTGGGGCGTGTCGGACAGGGCGTCCCCGTCCCGGGAGTGCAGGTAGGTCTTGGTGGCGCAGCTTCGCGTTCCCGGTGCGATCGTGCAGACCACGACGGAGGAGTTGTTATCCCACACCAGGACGAACGTGCCGTTCGGCTCGACCGCGACGTTGCCGGCCGAGGTGGCCGGGCCGATTTCGAACGGCCCGGATCTACCTCCTCGCGCGGGCGCGGCTGGCTGCGGGCGGGCCGGGTGGGTGGCCGCCGAGGCTGTTGCGAGAGGGGCACTGAACAGGCAGAGCATGGCGGTGACCGCTACGGCGAGGCCCGGGCGGCGAAGTCTCGGCATGGCTCATCTTCCTTTCCGGCCTGGTCATGGAACGGGGCCAGTGTCTTACTCGTCGGCGATGATCGAGCCGACTCGGTCGCCGAGCGCGGGGTCGCGCCTGGTCAGGGCGATGGCGTAGATCACCGACACGATCAGGATGACCAGCGCCGCGTAGGGGAACCAGTCATAGGGAGCCGGTTGCGGGGGCTTGCTCAGGTAGTACACGGGGATCGCGATCGCGATCATCCCGAGGATCGGCAGCACGACGTGCTTGACGGTGCTGAACTCCTGTGGCCGGTACTTGCGGTAGTAGAAGGGCAGCGCCAGGTTCGCGAGGAAGTACACCACCAGGACAAGGATCGTGCCCATCGTGCCGGACTCGTCGAAGAAGGTCAGTGCGCTCATGCTGCCGCCGTTGCCGCCGATCAGGTGGCCGAGGCACCAGAACACGATGATCGCGCCCGCGATCCCGACGAATACGAAGATGGCGTTCCTCGGCGTCTGCCTGGTCGGCTGCACCCTGCCGATCCAGCGCGGCAGCAGCCCTTCGCGGCCGGCGTTGAAGATCAGCCGGGCCTGGGAGTTCACTGCCGCGATGAGCACGCCAAGGGTCGAGGTCAGCCCAGCCAGGTAGGCGAAGAACGCCAGGCCGGCCAGGGCGCCGTGAGCGACGGTGATGAACGGGATCAGGTCGGAGCTCGAGGAGAGCTTGGCGCCGTTGTAGCCGAAGCCGCTGACCGTGGCGTAGGCGAACAGGACGTAGCTGACCAGCATCAGCGCGACGGACATGTACACGGCCCGTGGCACGTTGCGCCGCGGATTGCCGGTTTCCTCGGCCAGCGCGGCTGAATTCTCCCAGCCGATGAACAAGTACACCGCCAGCGGGAAGCCGGCAGCCAGGCCACTGAAGCCGTGCGTGATGTGGCTCGGCTCGAACGGCGTCAGGCTCAGGTGCCCGCCATTCTTCACCAGCAGTACGACCGACACGACGATCAGGACGAGCATCTCGAAGCCGAAGAAGAAGCCGGCGAGCTTGGTCGAGACGCCGACGCCGCGGAGCATCATCACGACGGCGCCGCCCGTGAGCAGCACCGAGAGGATGATCCACGGGATGTTCCAGTGCAGGTAGTACTGCAGCGTGAGGGCCAGGAACCCGCCTGAGACGGCGAGCACTGAGGCGATCGCGATGATGTAGCCGGCCCCGCACAGCAAGGCGGTCGTCACCGCGCTCGTTCCGCCGAAGGCCTTGCCCACGAAAGTGATGAAGCCGCCGGTCGATGGCTGCGCCCGGGAGAACTGCGACAGCGTGTTGCCGAGGAAGGCGATGGCGATGCCGGCGGCGATGATCGTCAGCGGGGCGGCGATTCCGGCCGTGAAGACAATCAGGCCGAAGCTAAAGAAGAAGCTGTAGGCCGGGCCGATGTTCGCCATCGTCGAGGCCGAGATATCCACCAGGCCAAGGGCCCCGCGATGCAGCCGCTCTGGCGCCTCGGGAGCCTTGGTCTCAGAGAACGGAACGCTCATTCTTCACTCCCAACCCCAGCCACTCGTATAGCGGCCGCTGCGTGAATTGTCCGGCCTCGCGCCGCAAAGGGGAAGAAGCGTGGCGCGTCGAGACCAAGACGTGAGGTGAGCGGGCGCGGAGCAACTGTGCAGGCTGCCGCGATCCATCCTCGGCAATGGCAGATAGCCAAGGACCTGGCCCGGGCGTGAGGCTCGCGGGCCAGGTCCTTAGCTATCGCGACAAGGGCGCTAGCCGACCGGGTAGCCGATGGCCGGGTCCGTGCCGAGCACGAGCCCCTTCCCGCTGTTGTTCACCGCTCCGCTGAAGTACGAGCTGTCGACCGCGTCGCCGAGGTCGATCGGGTTGCTCCACTTCGACCCGTTCGAGGTTGACTCCTCGATCAGGTCGTAAGTCTTGTAGCCCGCCCGCTCGCTGAACACGTACACGTGCCCGTCCGGGGCCTGGACGACGGTGAACCACTGCGGACCGCCGCCCGAGTCGTGCGGCACGGCATGCGCCGAGCCGAACCCATGCCCGTTGAACAGCCGCAGCCGAACTGCGCTGCCGTGCTTGGTCTGGATCGTGAGCAGGGCCGAGCCGGACATCGCGATCACGGACTCGTTGTCGAACTTGCCGACCTGCGAGTACGACGACGAGGAGTCGAAGTCGCTGCCCTTGGGCGCGTACTTGACGTAGGCGTTGTCGTTCGTGTTGCCCTGGGTGGACGCGACCAGGGCGCCGCCCTTGTAGTCGCCGACCGCCGTGGAGTAGATGTCGCTTGACCCGATCGTCGCGATCGTGGCCGGCGGTCCGCTAGCGCCGGCCGAGACGCCCTCGACCTGCCAGTTCCCCGCGTCGTCGTCGGTGAAGACGATATTTCCGCCCGCCAGCGCTGCCGAGTTCACCGACAGCGAGCCGATTCGCACTGGCCCGGAGAAGACCTTGCCGCCATCGGTCGAGGTGTACAGCACGTCACCACCATCGGGGTTCGTGTCACAGCACGTCTGCTGCAGTACGACCACGTGATTCGCCGAGGTGACGAACACCTCCGGCGTTCCGCCGTCGGTGGGGTGATCGGCGTTGGACGGCGGCTTGAGATCGGTGACGTGACCGCATGTGCGCTTGCCAAGCCCGATCGTGCAGATCGCCAGCTTGGTATCGGACACGTCGTAGGCGAGGACCAGGCTGCCATCAGGCTCCATGGCCACGGAGCCAGGGGAGTCAGCGGACCCGATCTTGAATGGGCCTGACTTTGCCGGAGCGTCAGGACGGGCAGGGTGGCTGGCCGCCGCCGATGCTGCGGCGAGCGGGGCGCCAAAGAGGCAGAGCAGGGTGGTTATGACTATTGCCGTGCCAGGGCGGCGAATCGAACGCATGATCACCTTCCATGTCATCAATTCCCAATATGGCCATGTTAGGGGGGCCTTAGCTGGTCGGCAGGCTCCGCGGAGAGATACGAGACCTCTCAGAGACTCAGAGCTGACTCAGAGCGACTCATAGCTGACGCTGAGTTCAGGCAGACGCCGCACAGAAGTCCGCCTGGCACGGTCGAGTCATCGGAAAGCAGGACAGCAGTCGCTGATACAGGAGGTACAGATCATGAGCTCGATCGTGTGGGCGAACATCTCGCTGGCCGCGGTGTTCATCGCGGCGTTCATCGGCATCCCGCTGTGGATGGCGTTCAAGCGCCCGGATACAGCACCCGACCACTCGCGGGCCAGCGCTTACCTGGCCGCGAAGGCGAGCCTCGCCACGGACGCCGCATACCGCGCAGACGCAGCTGACTTTGCCGACGCTGAGGCTGCTAGCCGGTCCTCAGCGCTGCACGCCCTGGCGGCCTAGAAGGCCACCTTCTTCTTGACGCAGTGCAGGTAGGGGCCGTCCAGCAGGGGATAGACGGGCGAGCTGCTCGCGCCGACCACCTTGTAGACGCGGATCGTGCGGGTGGAGAAGACGAGCTGCAGGAACGGGGTGGCATTGAGCTGGCGGATGTTCGCCGGGCCGATGGGGGCCGCGTAGCCAAGCTCCTGGAATCCCTGGGCCACCACGACGTAGGAGATGTCGTGGACCCGCAGGAAGTTGGCGTCGTTCAGGGGGAAGTGGAAGAACTTCTGCGCTTTCAGCAGCAGGTCGACCACGTACGGGAGCTGGCCCGTGCGCAGGAACGCGCCCATCCCCTCCAGCAGCGCGTACCTGCCGGTCAGCGCGGTGAAGGTGCCCTCGGTCCGCTGATTGATCAGGAAGCGGGCGTTGCACGGGGTCTTCGTCCGCACCCAGTTGACGAGCTCGGTCCGCTGGTGGCCGATGTAGTCGATCCCCTGGGAGTTGGCCGTGGCCGGCAGCAGCCAGGCGCTGATGCCGACCACGGCCGCAGCGGCGAGCGCCACTGCGACCTTGACCGATGCGCGCTCGACCTGCAGCCACAACAGCTCGGCCACCCCGAGCAGTAGCAGCAGGAACCCGAGCGGCACGTAGGGCGCCAGGCGGCGGATGCCGAAGGTCTCGTCGATGTAGGAGTGGTAGTGCAGCGCGAATGCCAGGCCGACCACGGTGATCCCCACCATGATTCCGATGCCGGTGACGGCCAGGGGCCGCAGGGACTCATTGAGCAGCAGCAGGAGCGCCGCGACGACCGACAGGCCGATGATGAGCCAGACTTCCCTGGGATCTGGGCTGGAGACCCCGGTCAGCATCGACTTCAGGACCTGAGGTGGCTTGGTGCCCCACAGCGACGGGCTCAGGGCGACGTGAGTGCCGCCGTACAGGTACGCGGTGGGGTCCATCAGGCCGGAGGCGGTCTTGATCAGCTTGTAGGCGGACGGGTCTGTCGCGCCCTCCAGGCCGAAGGATCCCCCGGCGAGCGCGCGGATCACCAGGCCACCGAGGCCGGCCAGGGCGCCGAGGGCGGCCAGGCGCGCGACCGGAATGAGCCTGTCCTTGCCGCGGTAGCTGAAGAGCAGGGCGCCAAGCCCGGCCATGCACAGGGCGCACACGACGACAACCGTCGGAATAAGGTGCGAGCCGCTGGCGGCGGCCAGGATGATGCCACCGCCCCCCGCGAGCCACCAGGCCCGGCTCTTATCCGGTTCCCGTACCGCGGCAATGCCAGCCGCCAGGGCGCAGAACGCCACCGCCCGGCCGAAGTCCTCGGCCCGGTACTCGGTGTAGCCGATGCCGACGTTCTTGGTCAGGAAGAACATGTTGGCCATGAACAACGTCGGCAGCAGGACGCCGGTCCGCTTCAGCCCGAGCTCCCAGGCGCTGGCCCACAAGCCCATGAAGGCGCCGAAGGTCGACAGCAGGAGAAGCACGCCCGGGCCGACTGCCGTGTTGTTGACGAACAACACCAGCAGGCCGGTGAACGAGTCGAGGTAGATCTTGTCCGTGGCTGGCGGCCAGTTCTGGCCGTACTCCAGGGTTTCCTTCGGCACGCCGTGGCTGTTGGCGATCTCCAGGCCGTTCAGGTAGTAGACGTACCTCGGGCCGCCAAGTACGAACAGGTACCGAAGGTGCAGCACCAGGTACACGAGCAGGACAAGCGCGCCGATGCCGAGAGCGACCTTGTTCCCGCGGATGTCGGTGGCCATCGACTGGAAGAACCCGCGTATCGAGTGGCTGCGCCAGGCCCACACCCACAGGGCCGCGGTGATGATCAGCCACATCGGGATGAAGACGGGCAGCCGGAAAGCGTGGAAGGCTGACAGGAAGAACGCGCACCCGGCCGTGACGGCGAACCCCAGCCCGAATGTCACCGCGACCCTGGTGAGGACCGACCCCTCGCTCTGCCCGAAGATGATGACAGCGGCGGGAAAGCCGGATATCACGATCAGGCACGCCATCAGCGCTAGGAGTAGAAGGCTGGTCATGAATCCAGTGCTCCTCCGTCGGGACCGGCCTGACACCGGTACGAGCGGGGCCATCCAGGGCGTGTCACAGCTTCCGCGCTATCCGTGTTTTGAACTAGGCGAAAGCGAAACTTCCGGATCGCACTATATCCGCGCCGAACCGATGGCGCGGCCAGATGCATCTGGCCCGGCTCGCGAGGAAGGACCTTCCGATGGCCCCGGACTTCCTGGCAGTGCCTGACGCCACGGGATTTACCGCCGACTGGATCGGGCAGCGGGTCGTTTTCGCAGATGGCGCGATCAACTCGCTGCCCTCGGAGATCGACCGGCTGGGCGCGACGCGCGTCCTGCTCGTCGCCAGCGCGCGTGGCGAGCTCCCCGGAAAGATCGCTGAGCTGCTCTCCGGCCGGCTGTCCGGCCACTGGAGCGAGATCCGCCAGCACGTCCCGGCCGCCACCGCAGGGCAGCTCACCGATCAGATCCGCGATGCCGGCGCGGAGCTGATCGTCAGCGCCGGCGGCGGCAGCGCGACCGGCCTTGCCAAGATCGCGGCGCGCGACACCGGCCTGCCCGTGCTCGCCGTGCCCACGACGTACGCGGGCTCGGAGATGACCCCGGTCTGGGGGCTGACCGACGGAGCCGTCAAGCGGACCGGCCGGGATCACAGCGTCCTGCCGCGCACGGTGATCTACGACCCGGCGCTGCTGGCGAGCCTGCCACCCGCCGTGAGCGGTCCCAGCGGGATGAACGCGCTCGCGCACTGCGTCGAGGCCCTGTACGCGTCGCTCGCCGACCCGCTGACGAGCCTGACCGGGCTGGAGGGAGCACGACTGATCCGCGGCACGCTCCCGGCCGTCAGCCAGGAGTCGGGCGCGGATGCGCGGCGCGGCCTGCTGTGGGCGTCCTGCCTGGCCGGCCGGGCGTTCGGCACCGTGGGCGGGTCGCTGCATCACAGCCTGTGCCACCTGCTCGGCGGCTTCGCCGACCTCCCGCACGCGCAGACGCACGCCGTGGTGCTGCCGCAGGTAGTGGCCTTCCTGGCGCCCGCGATCGAGCCGGCGCTCAAGCGGCTAGCCGACGCCATGGGCGCCCCACCCGATGACGTGGCCGGGGTCATCTGGGACCTCGGGTCGCAGGTCGGGACGCCGCGCGGGCTGCGCGCCCTTGGCTTGCCGCAGGACAGCCTGCCGGCCCTAGCCGATCAGCTGGTCGAGAAGAACCCGCCGAGCCCGCGGCCGCTTGACCGCGCCGCGGCCCTCGCGCTGCTCGAAGCCGCCTGGCGCGGTGAGCGTCCCGCGGCCGCCGAGCCTGGCGGGGACAGCCAGCCGATGACGGCGAGGGAGCTGACCGAGACGGTCGTGGCGCGGTTGCGGAACACCCCGGACCCCAGGCTCCGCGAGCTGATGACCGCGCTGGTACGGCAACTGCACGGCCTGGTCGGGCAGGTACGGCTGACGCAGGACGAGTGGCTGGCCGCGATCGGCTTCCTGACCGCCACCGGGCAGATCAGCGATGCGAGCCGCCAGGAGTTCATCCTGCTCTCGGACACGCTGGGCGTCTCGATGCTGGTCGACTTGCTGGCCGGCCCGGCAGCAGCCGGCAGCGCCGGCCATGCCACGGAGTCCACCGTCATCGGCCCGTTCTACGTGCCGGGCAGTCCGGAGCGCGATTACGGCGCGTCGATCGCCGAGCAGCCGGCCGGCGATCCGGCCTGGGTCACCGGCCGCGTGACCGACCTGGACGGCAAGCCGATCGCCGGTGCGGTGCTCGACGTCTGGCAGAACGCGGACGACATGCTGTACGCCGTCCAGAACCCGGACGCTCCTGCCACGCACCTGCGCGGCGTGTTCACGGCGCGGGCGGACGGTAGCTACGCGTTCCTCGGGGTGCGGCCCACCGACTACCCGATACCCGACGACGGCCCGGTCGGCAGGATGCTGGCGGCAAGCGCCTGGCACCCGTGGCGCCCGGCGCACATCCACCTGATCGTCAGCGCGCCTGGCTACCGCAGCGTCGCAACCCACGTCTTCGACTCGCAGAGCAGGTACCTGGACAGCGACGCCGTGTTCGCCGTGAAGCAGAGCCTGGTGCAGGAGTTCGAGCGCCATGAGCCGGGCGCCGATGCTCCGCAGGGCGTGCCGCCAGGGTCCGCCTGGTACTCACTGCGGTATGACTTCGTGCTCGAGCCCGAAGGCGGCCAGGACGAGGCGTCTTAGCTGTCGGCCCCGTCGTGCGCGCCGGGCAGGCCGGCCGCTCGCGCCTGCTGCTCGTACAGGGAGAGGAAGTCGCGGCCTGACTGCCCGGTGTTGATGGCTGACTGGAGTAGCTGGCTGACCGAGGAGGCGAGCGTCATCGGCACGCCCAGGGCCCGGGCTGCAGTCAGGCCGAGGTCGAGGTCCTTGCGCATCAGCTCGGTCGTGAAGGTCGGCGTCCAGTCCCTGCTGATCAGGTCGCCGGCGCGGCGGCGGGTCCACTCCGAGCCCAGGCCAGTCCCGTTGAGGAAGGCCAGGAACACCTCCCGGTCGGTGCCGCCTTTCTCGGCCAGGGTGGTCACCTCGACCAGGGCCTGGACGATCATCGCGAGGTAGAGGTTGTGGCAGAGTCTGCGGGGAAGCGTGTCAGCAGCTGGCCCGAGGGGGCCTAGGTTTCGAGCCCGGCGAACAGGTCGACGCCGTAAGCAGTAGCACGGGCGACGAGCAGCCGGCTGACGATCGCGGACAGGGCATCGCGGTCTGACGGGGGCAGCAGGTCCAGCATGGCGGTCAGGTCGGCGCCGAAGCGGGCCGACGCCTGGGACACCAGCGATCGGCCATGCTCGGTGAGGCTGACGAGGACGGCGCGCTTGTCTTCGGCCGACGGGATCCGCACGACCAAGCCGCGCCGCTCGGCGCGGTCGACCAGTCCGGAGGCGCTGGACTTGTCGAGTCCGAGCAACCTGGCCAGCTCGTTCATGGTCGGCGTGCGATCGCGCAGTACGCCGAGCAGGCGGGCCTGGGTGATCGAGAGGTCGTTCTCTGCCGCCCGGAAGTCGAGCAGGCCGTGGATGACGAAGGCCAGCTGAGCCAGTCCGTCAATGATCGTCAGTTCACCGGGCGCCGCCGCTGGTGCGGGCGTGCCTGCAGGTCCGGGTGCCATGAGTTAAGCCTACTTGACTTAGTACGTGCCACCAACTAATTTAGTACGTGACACCAACTAAATGACGTACGACGTCCGTGTGAGGAGACCAGGAACGATGGACAAGATGAACGCAGCGGTGGTCACGTCCTTCGGCGAGCCGCCGCACTACATGCCGTTCGAGGTTCCGCGGCCGAGGACCGCTGACGAGATGCTCGTCGACGTTCTGGCCGCCGGGCTGCACCCGCGTGTCCGCAGCGGCGCCGCCGGGGTGCACTACACCAGCACCGGCACGCTGCCCATGATCCCTGGCACCGACGCCGTCGGGCGGCGCCCCGACGGCAAGCTGATCTACTTCGTGGCCGACGACGACTCCCTCGGCACGATGGCCGACAAGGCAGTCGCCGACGTTCGGCGTGCTATCGACCTGCCCGACGACGTGAACGTCGCCAAGGTCGCGGCCGCGATGAACCCGGCCATGTCGTCGTGGGTGGCGCTTCGGCTGCGCGTCCCGATCGAGCCCGGCCAGAGCGTCCTGGTCCTGGGCGTGACCGGGAACGCAGGAGCAATGGCTGTCGAAGTCGCAAAGCGGCTCGGTGCTGGGCGGGTAGTCGGCGCCGGGCGTGACCGTGACCGGCTCAGCGCCGTGGCAGCGGCCGGCGCTGACGACGTGATTGCGCTCACCGGAGATGACGACGCCACGGCCAGGGCGCTGGCCGCGGGTGCCGCGGAGGTCGACATAGTCCTGGACTACCTGTGGGGCAAGCCTGCGCAGCAGGCCATCGTGGCGTTGCTCACCGCCCGCTCTGACCGCAGCCGCGCATTGCACTGGATCCAGATCGGATCTGTGGCCGGCCCGACGATCGAGCTGCCGTCGGTCGCCTTGCGCTCTGCCAATCTCCGGGTACTGGGCAACGGCCAGGGCGCCGTGTCGACCAGGGCGTACCTCGGCGAGCTGCCGTCGCTTGTCGCCGAGATCAACTCCGGTGCGATCGCGGTCACCGCGAACCCTGTGCCGCTCGCCGATGTGGAGGCCGCCTGGGCCCAGACCGCCTCCGCAGGCGAGCGCACTGTCCTCGTCCCTTAGGCCAGGCTGCCGCGGCGGGGGTACCGGCCAGCTCGCGCGGCGGGGGTACCGGCCAGCTGGCGCGGCCGGAGTTCCTGGCCAGGCTGTACGCCGGGCCGCTTTAGCTGCCACCATCTGAGCGGTTGCAATTCCCAGGGGAGGTCCAGGAATCAGGTGGAGCTGAACGGCAGGGATCTTTCGTGGGATGGCTGCGTCAATGTACGTGACCTGGGCGGCCTCGGTCAGGTCACGCCAGGCGCGGTCGTCCGCATGGAGGCGCCGACGCGCTTGACCGAGGCCGGATGGGCGGCCGCCTGGGCGCACGGCGTGCGCACGATCATCGACCTGCGCGATCCCGGTGAGGGCGAGCCCGACCACACGCCGAGGCCGGCCGGAATCACTGCCGTGCACGTGCCGCTGGACCCGGTCGGCACGCCGTTTTACGAGCACTGGAAGAGCATCGACAACACGGCCACGCCGCTGTACTTTCCCGCGCTGCTGGCCGAGCAGCCGCAGCCCGTGATCAGGGCCATGCGAGCGATCGCCCGCGCCACGCCGGGATGCGTGGTCATTCACTGCGCTGGCGGCAAGGACCGGACCGGGCTACTCGCCTTGGTGCTGCTCACGCTGGCCGGGGCGACGCCGGAGCAGATCATCGCGGACTACCTGCTGAGCTACGACCGCCTGAAAGAGCGGTTCGACGCGATTGGCGTCCGCGACCAGCTCACGGCCGTGACCGAGTTGCTCGCCAGCCATGGCACCACCATCGAAGCCTGCCTGACCTCCACGATCACGTCGCTGCAGATGCCCGGCTTCCTCCTCGACAACGGGCTGTCCGATGCCGACCTCGCCGCGCTGCAAACTCGCCTGACTGCTAAGGCATCGAGAGCGCGCGGCGCAGCGCCGCGGCCAAGCTAGCGGCGTCATAGCTGGGCAGGACCGCCGCGATGTGGCCGTCTGGCCGGACGACGTGCACGCTCTCCGGTGAGGCAGCGAGCGCCTGGGCCAGGACGCCGTGGGCGTCGACGCGCTCCAGGGAATAGGCCTTCACCGGTGCGGGAACGGCTGCCTGAGCTACCCGCTCGGCCTCGGCCGCGGTCGCATCCGATTGAGTGAGCAGCACGAACGAGCGGCCGAGCAGCCGGCGCAGCCTGGTCGGCGATCCGTCGCTCGCCGCGCATGGCCCGTCGGGGCAGATCACGCCCGGTACTGGCGGTCGCAGCGCGCCTGGCTCGGTCGGGAAGCCGTCCAGGGATGGTCCCGGCGTGGTCAGCGGGCCGTCGGTGTACCAGTAAGGCTCAGCGAGCTTGCCCGAGTTGATCCGCGATCGGGCTGCCGGGTCGGTGAGGGCCTGCCGAAGCGTCTCGGACCGAAGCCGCCGGAGCTCAGACGTCTGCGGGACCAGGAACTCCATCGTCGCGCTGGTCACGCGCAGGTTCTCCGCCGCTGCCGCCCACCGCTCAGCGTGATAGGAGCCGAGCAGCTCAGGCGGCGCCCAGCCGCGTGCGACGAAGGCGAGCTTCCAGGCCAGGTTCTCCGCGTCCTGCGTGCCAGAGTTCAGTCCACGGGCGCCGAACGGCGCGTACAGGTGAGCCGCGTCGCCCGCCAGGAA
>JASHXW010000340.1 GCA_030043395.1 Streptosporangiaceae bacterium | reverse complement strand
CTTCGGCGGCAGTGCCAACCTGGACGCGTTCACCGACACGCGATGGGTCACGATCCGGGGCAGCATCGCGCCGTACCCGTTCTGACCCACCACCGATATGGCGACCCACCCATCGCGCACGCAGGTAGGCATTGTCGGCGCCGGCCCGGCCGGATTGTTGCTGTCCCACTTGCTGTCCCTGCGGGGGATCGACTCGGTGCTCGTGGAGAACCGCAGCCGGGCTTACTGCGAGGCGCGCCAGCGTGCGGGCCTGATCGAGGACGGCAGTGCCCGGCTGCTCCGCGAGGCCGGCGTCGGCGAGCGACTGGACAGCCAAGGGCTCGTGCACGGCGGCATTTACCTGCAATTCGCGGGCGAGCGGCACCATGTCGACTTCCGCGACCTCACCGGCGGGCGGACCGTCACCGTCTATGCCCAGACGGAAATAGTCAAGGACCTTATCGCGAAACGACTCGCCGACAATGGTGCCGTCCATTTCAAGGTCTCGGAGACCTCGGTTGGTCACCTGACCACCGACGAGCCGGTGCTGCGGTATGTCGACTCGGACGGGGTACGGCACGAGGTCGCCTGCGATGCCATCGCCGGCTGCGATGGGTTCCACGGGATCTGCCGGCCCGCGATACCGCCGGACAAGCTGACGATCAGGGACCGGGATTATCCCTATGCCTGGCTCGGCATCCTGGCCGACGTGCCGCCGTCCACCGACGAGCTCATCTATGCCCACCACCCGCGCGGGTTCGCCCTGCACACCATGCGCACACCGGCGATCAGCCGCCTGTACCTGCAGGTCGACCCGGACGAGGAGATCGGGAACTGGCCGGACGAGCGGATCTGGGAGGAACTTCAGGCCAGGTTCGAGCTGCCTGGATGGGAGCTGAAGACAGGCCGCATCACCGAAAAGGGCATCACGCCGATGCGCAGCTTCGTCAGCGCGCCCATGCGCTACGGGCGGCTGTTCCTGGCCGGCGATGCAGCGCACATCGTCCCGCCCACCGGGGCGAAGGGGCTGAACCTGGCGATGGCCGACGTGGCCGTGCTCGCGCCCGCGCTTGACAGCCTGGTGCATGGCGACCCGGCTCCAGCCGACGCCTACTCCGATACCTGCCTCAGCCGCGTCTGGCGGGCCACCCACTTCTCGTGGTGGATGACGACGATGCTGCACCAGGCGCCTGGTGCCGATCCGTTCGAGGCCGAGCTTCAGCTCGCCCAGCTGCGGTACGTAGTGAGCTCGCGTGCCGCGGCAACTTCGCTGGCGGAGAACTACACCGGGTATCCCGAACTGAACGTGCCACTGAAGGCACCGGCCGATGAACGGAGCACGTCCTGATCATGCGCGCGACACCGCCCTTCCGGGCCGACCACGTCGGAAGCCTGCTCAGGCCGGCCAGGCTGCTCGCTGCGCGAGCTGCGTTCGCGGCCGGCGACATCGACGCCGCGGAACTGCGGGGGATCGAGGACGAGGCGATTGCCGACGCCGTCCAGATGCAGGCCGAGGCCGGGCTGCAGTCGGCGACCGACGGCGAGTTCCGCCGGGCCTCCTGGCACATGGACTTCATCTACCAGCTCGGCGGCATCAGCAAGGCGCCAGGCAATCTGGCCGTGCGGTTTCGCAACGCCGAGGGCACGATCGAGTTCACCCCGGCCGCGCTGCACGTCGGCAGCAAGATCAGGATCGATCGCACCATCTTCGCTGACGACTTCCGCTACTTGCAGTCCGTGGTTACCGCGGCAACCCCGAAGCTCACGATCCCCTCGCCGAACATGGTGCACTACCGCGGCGGGCCCGCCTCGATCGATCACGATGTCTACCCCGACATGGAGCAGTTCTGGACTGATCTGTCCGCCGCGTACGCCGAGCAGGTGCGCCGGCTCGGGGCGATGGGCTGCACGTACCTGCAGCTTGACGACACCAGCCTGGCCTACCTGAACGACCCGGCGCAGCGGGCCGAGATCGCTGAGCGCGGTGAGGACGCCGAGCACCTGCACCTGCGCTACATCAGGCAGGTCAACGACTCGATCGCCGGCCGCCCGGAGGGAATGGCGGTCACCACTCACATGTGCCGGGGCAACTTCCAGTCGTCCTGGGCTGCCGAAGGCGGATACGACTTCGTCGCCGAGGCCCTGTTCAGCGAGCTCGCGGTGGATGGCTTCTTCCTCGAGTACGACGACGACCGCTCGGGTGGCTTCGAGCCGCTGCGGTTCGTTCCCCCGGGCAAGATGGTCGTGCTCGGCCTGGTGACCACCAAGAGCGGCAAGCTCGAGGACCCGGACATGCTGAAGCGGCGGATCGACGAGGCCGCGAAGTTCGTGCCGCTCGACCAGATCTGCCTGTCCCCGCAGTGCGGCTTCTCCTCGACCGTGGAGGGAAACGCGCTGACCGCCGACGAGCAGGCCGCGAAGCTTCGCCTGGTCGTGCAGGTGGCACGCGACGTCTGGGGTGGCTAGCCGATCGCGGAGGTGCCAGGCCGGCACCGAGCGGGCCTCAGCTGCGCCGCCCGGGCAGGAACGCCATCGGGGACTGCCTGCTCTGGCCGACGGGCCATAGGTAGTAGCCGACCGGGAAGAGCCTGACCCCGAGCCGGTCGGTGACCACTCCCCAGATCCCGCGCGGCGCCCAGATCGCGACGCCCATGGCCACGAGGCCGAGGATGATGAAGTACCACGTGCCGTATTGCGACAGGGTCTGCTGCAGCACGAAGAACACGATCGTGCCGACGATCGGCCCTTCGATCGACCCGATGCCGCCGATGATCGTGATGAAGATCATTTCCGCCGACCACGACACGCTGAACGCCGCCGTCGGAACGACGTACTGCTGGCTGATGATGTTGAGGGCCCCGGCTGCTCCGCAGCCCGCGGCGGCCACCAGGAACACCAGCAGCTGCGTGCGCGAGACTCGCGCCCCGATGCTCCGGGCGCTGGCCTCGTTGTCCCTGATCGCGGTCAGGACAAGGCCGACCGGGCTGCGCAGCAGCAGGTAGATGCCGGCGAGCACCACGACCGTGACGATCAGCGTGGCCCAGTAGGTATAGGCAGTGAGCAGAGTCGAGCTCATGTTCAGTCCGGGAAGCCCGGTGCCCGTCCCGCCGCCCAGGGAGGCGATCTGGATGACGATCAGCATGAACACGGACGCGATCACCCACATGGAGATCGCGAAATAGCCGCTGCGCAGCCGGGACACCAGCCACCAGACCGGCAGCCCGACCAAGGCGCACGCGACAGCCGCCACCGGGATTGCCAGGAACGGGCTGATGGCGACCGGGATCAGCGTGTGGCTGGCCAGGATGAGGACGAAGTAAGCGCCCAGGCCGATGAAGCCCTGCTGGCCGACGGAGACCAGGCCTGCATACCCGGCGAGCAGGTTCCACATGCTCGCCATGATCACCAGCGTGAAGAACTGGGTCAGCAGGGTGGTCGTGTCCGAGTAGACGCGGTACGGCAGGTCGGCGAGCACGGCCACGATGACGATGGCCGCGAGCCCAGCCCACAGGGCAGAGCGCCGTGATCGCGTGACGAGGGGCCCGCCCGGCAGGCCGGCAGCCAGGAGGCCCGGCGCGTCCACGGGCGCGGAACGCTGTCCGGCGGATCTCATGCGGTCTCCAAGCGGCTCACGATTCCCTGCGGCCTGAGCACCAGGATGAGCAAGAACAGGATCTGCCCGGCAAGCACCTGGTCGGCCGGGTTGATGTTGGCGCCGATCTGCTGTGCCACGCCGAGCAGGATCCCGCCGGCGAGGGTTCCCCACAGCGAGCCGAGTCCGCCGATCACCACGGCCTCGAAGGCGAACAGGAGCAGGGTGGCGGTGCCCGTGGTCGGGTCGAAGGAGGTGAACATGCCGTACGCGAGCCCGGCGAGGGCGACGGTGGCGAAGGCGATGGCGGCGGCGATCCCGAAGACGTGGCGGTAGTTCACCCCGGCGATCTGCGCGGCCTCGCGATCGTCGGCGACAGCCCTGATGAGCCTGCCGTTCCTGGTCGAGGAAAGAAAGTACTGCAGCGCGAGCAGGACGACGACGGCCACGACGAGGACGACCAGGTTGAAGTAGGCGATCGTGATCTGCGAGCCGATGCTGAAGGAGTCTGTCACCAGCGACCCGATGCTGAGCGAGTAGCTGTTCGCGGAGATGAACTGCAGCAGCCCGTTCTCGATTACGACAGAAAGCCCGAATGTCACGAGCAGCGTCGTCAGGACACCGCGGTTGAGCGACGCCTGGAAGAGCGTGCGCTGCACGACGTAACCGACGATGGCGAACAGCGGAACGACCAGCGCGTAACTTACTCCGATCGGAATGTGCACGACCGATGCGATCGCAGCTGAGTGGCTGACGGCGATGAAGCCCACGGCCATGTAAGCCGCGACGACCGCGAGGTCGCCGTGCGCGAGGTTGATGACGTTCATCACCCCGAAGATGAGCGAGAGCCCGCAGGCGAACAAGGCGTGCAGGCCGCCGATCAAGATGCCCTGGATGATCGCGTTGACCCAAGTCATGCTTGTGCTCCCGAGGAGTCCGGGCCATCGGCTAGCTGCGTGACCGCGTTGCGTGCATCGTGCTGCTCGGCATTTCGCCGCACCGCCCCGGAGAGCCCGAAGTACGCGCCCTCGATTTGCGTGCCGGTCAGGTCGGCCGGCCGGCCGGCGAGCGTGATCCGGCCCTCGAGCAGGCAGTGCACGCGCGAGGCGACAGCCAGGGCCTGGCTGACGTTCTGCTCGACGAGCAGGACCGTCAGGCCTGAAGCGACCAGGTCGGGCAGCATCGCGTAGATCCGCTTGACGACCACGGGAGCCAGGCCCAGCGAGAGCTCGTCGAGCAGCAGCACCTTCGGGTTCGCGACCAGGGCCCGGCCGATCGCCACCGCTTGCTGCTCGCCGCCCGACAGGAGTGCCGCGTGCTGCCTGCGCCTGGCTGGCATCCAGTCGAAGAGCTGATAGACGGCGTCGATGGTCCAGGGTCCCGGCCGGGCGCTGGTCATGCCGACGAGCAGGTTCTCCTCGACAGTCAGCGTGGGAAACAGCCGCCTGCCCTCGGGCACCATGACGATGCCGGCCGCGACCCGCTGCTCGGGCCGCAGGCTGGTCACGTCCGCACCCTCGAGCAGGATCGTGCCGGACGTGGGGTGGTGCAGCCCGGCGATGGTGCGCAGCAAGGTGGACTTTCCGGCGCCGTTGGCGCCGATCATCGCGTGCACCGCGCCGGGCGGGAGTCCGAGGCTGACGTCGCGGAGCGCCTGGAGCTGGCCGTGGTGCACGCTCAGGTCGCGTACCTCGAGCAAGGACTCGGCCGGCTCGCTCTCGCTCATCGGTGCTCCTGATCTGGGTCGGCCCAGGAGCCCGCACCGGGGTCGTCCCCGGGATCCGCCTGGTGCAGAGCCGCAGTCACCTCGGTGCCGAGGAAGACCTCGCGTACCGCGGGCAGCGCGAGCACCTGCTGCG
>JASHXW010000339.1 GCA_030043395.1 Streptosporangiaceae bacterium | reverse complement strand
AGGGATCGAAGCTGCGAACGGCCCGCATGATGTCGATGCCCTTGAACGTGTCGGGCGGGTTCTCCTCGAAAATGGGCGTGTTCTGCACGGCGTCCTCGTACGGGCCAGGGGTGCCGAAGCTGTCGCGAACGCTCGCGTTCCACGGCGTCGGCGGGTACGGGTGATAGTTCGCGATCTTCCCGCCGCGGATCACCATGTGGTGGGAGAGCACGCCACGGACCGCCTCGGTGAAGCCGCAGCTGTTGGCTTCCTCCGGTACGGAGAATGGCTCCCACGTCTTTGTCCGCCCGGCGCGGATCTCCGCCAGTGCCTGCTCCACGAAGTAAAGGGCGCAAGCCGCAGCATAGGCCTGGAAGTAAGTGCGTGCCCGGTCACGCTCGATGGCGTTGGACAGCGGGGCACCCGATGCGTCCGTCGGAATCTTCCACTCGAACGTGACCTCGGGCCGGCTGACTGTCTTCGGCAGGTTGATCAGCACGCTGTGGCCCGTCGACTTGACGTAGCCGAAGTCCACGAGCCCGCCCAGGGCCGTCGCCCACAGCCGCGCGATGGGACCGCCACCGGTGTCGCACGCCAGGTGATCCGTGCCGTCGAACCAGCGAGGCGACATGACCCAGCTGTACTTGCTGTCGAAGTCCCGCTTCGCCGGCCGCGGGATCGTGTGCTGGTTCCACGGATGCCTGCGGTCCACCGGGTTGCCCAGCGGGTCGCGGGTCACGAACATCTCCTGGTCTTCCCAGTCCTCGTAATAGGAGCTGCCGAGCAGGATGCGGATGCCCAGGTTTATCTCGACCAGGTCGTTGGTCAGCAGCTGGCCGTTCCTGATCACCCCGGGGCTAACGAACATCTTCCTGCCCCAGTTAGTCATGTTCTCGTACCGGAAGTCGCAGTGCTCGGGGTCGTTCAGGCTCCCCCAGCAGACCATGTCCGCGCGCCGCCTGCCGACCTCCTCGTAGCCCGGCAGAGCCTCGTAGAAGAAGTTGAACAAGTCGTCATGCATCGGCACGACGCGCTTCATGAACTCGACGTACCGCATCAGCCTGGTGAGGTAGTCGGTGAAGAGCTGCACGGTCGCGGTCGTGCCCACCCCTCCGGGGTAGAGCGTCGACAGGTGCACGTGGCGGCCTTCCATCAGGCAGAACATCTCCCTGGTCGACCGGCTTACCTGCAGGGCCTCGCGGTAGAACTCACCCTCCAGCGGATTCAGGGAGCGCATGATGTCGCCGATGAACTTGTAGCCGTGCTCGGCTGCGTGCGGAGCCTCGGTCCTGTTCGCCAGCTCGAGCACACCAGGGTTGGTCTCTGCGACCATGCGCTCGCAGAAGTCGACCCCGACCAGGTTCTCCTGGAAGATGTTGTGGTCGAACATGTACTCGGCGGACTCGCCCAGATTGATGATCCACTCCCCGAGGTGCGGCGGGCGGACGCCGTAGGCCATGTTCTGGTTGTAGACCGAGCAGGTTGCGTGGTTGTCACCGCAGATGCCGCAGATCCGGCTGGTGATGAAGTGGGCGTCGCGCGGGTCCTTGCCCTTCATGAAGATGCTGTAGCCGCGGAATATCGACGACGTGCTGTGGCACTCGACGACCCGCTTGGCCTTGAAGTCGATCTTCGTGTAGATCCCCAGGCTTCCCACGATCCTGGTAATCGGATCCCATGCCATCTCGACAATGCCGGTGTCCTCGACCGTCGTCATCGCTTGCACCTTCCGTACTCGGAGCGGCTGCGCTGCGGCAGGCGCCTGGCCGATGTCACCAACTCTTCTGATAGCCCGTCAGGAGCTCGTCGCTCTTCTTGCGCCACTTCGGCTCCTCATCGGCGGTCTTCGCCGTGAAGCCGCGCAACGTGCGGATGACCGTCCCGTACAGGGTGCTCGCAGCGGTCGAGACGCGAGCTCCCGGTGGCTCGTCCATAAACGGCATGAACTTGTCAGGGAAGCCAGGCATCGTGCAGGCGATGCAGATGCCTCCGACGTTCGGGCAGCCGCCCACGCCGTTGATCCAGCCGCGCTTGGGGACGTTGCATTTCACCACCGGCCCCCAGCAGCCCAGCTTGACCAGGCACTTCGGCGAGCCGTACTCGGCGGCGAAATCGCCCTGCTCGTAATAGCCGGCCCGGTCGCAGCCCTCATGCACTGTCGCGCCGAATAGCCAGGTCGGGCGTAGGGCCTCGTCCAGCGGGATCATCGGGGCCTGGCCGGCGACCTGGTAGAGCAAGTACAAGATCGTTTCCGACAGGTTGTCCGGGTGTATGGGGCAGCCGGGCACGCAGACAATCGGCAGGCCGGCCTTGGAGCGCCAGTCCCACCCCAGGTAGTCGGGCACGCCCATCGCGCCGGTCGGGTTACCTGCCATCGCGTGGATTCCGCCGTACGTCGCGCAGGTGCCGACCGCAAGAATCGCAGTCGCCTTCGGCGCCAGGCGGTCGAGCCACTCGTTCGTCGTCATCGGCTGCCCGGTCGCCGGGTTGTTGCCGAATCCGCACCAGTAGCCCTCATCCTTGATCGCCTCGTTCGGGATCGATCCCTCGACCACCAGTACGAAGGGCTCAAGCTCGCCTCGGTCGGCCTTGTGCCACCACTCAATGAAGTTGTCTGCACCGGTCTCCGGGCCGCACTCGAAGTCGATGAGCGGCCAGTGCACGGCGATCTTCGGCAGTCCCGACAGAGCGCCGAGCGCGATCTCCTCGATGCTTGGCTGGGTCGCGGCCGTGAGCGCGACGGAGTCCCCATCGCAACCCAGGCCGCCGTTCATCCACAGGATGTGCACCAGAGGCTCGGTCCCTTGCGCGTCCTTTGCTTCCTGCGTGCTTGCAGTCATGGCTGCACCTTCCACACGTGCGGCTCCGCTGAATTATGTGGTCGAGCCGGGTCGCGTTTCGCTTCGTGCCATTGCGCCGGAAATGACCTTCAAGACGCACCTCACCTTTGGCGATGCGCGGACGCCGTCATGCTAATCCCGGTAGCCGCCTCCCACAAGACCGAACGGTCAATTGTCCGGACAGAACTGTCCGGCCGCTGGTCAAAGAAGGCCATCCGAGCCGCGCAAAGGCGGAGGCTCGGCGGAACCGAGCCCGTCCCCGCGGCACGACGCACGACGTTCCAGCCTGGCCCGCGCAGGCATCCCGTGGCGATGAACGCCCGCGAAATGGGCGTGAGGCGCCCACTTGGGTTCCGGCGTGGTCGCGTCGCAGGTTAACCTAGCGGTAACCAGCTAAAGCCCGGCCCGCGTGCCGTAGAGGGAGTCACAGGTGGCTGAGCCCATCCCCGGGCGCGGTGTCGAGCCAATCCGCCGGGTCGAGCCAATAGAGGTCGTCCCGGTTGTCGTACTGTCTCAGGTGTTCCCCGCCCGGCCGTCGTCCATCCCCGACATCCGCGCCTTTGTCCGCCGGTGCCTGGCCGCGTCGCCGCTTACCGAGGAGGGCACGAAGGAGGTAGGTGAGACAGTCTTCCGCGCGCTACTCGACGCGGCCGGCCCTACTGGCTCGATCAACGTTGCCTTCCGCATTTTCCCTGAGCACGTCGAAGTTGACGTCCTGCATTCCGACACCCAGCTCGAGCCGGTTCGCGGTGCTGGATCGGGCAGGGCAGATGGCCAGTCCGCATCGGAGCTTGCGAGCGCGCGGGCCGGCCAGGGGAATCAGGCGGCCGGCGCCGCGCGGCAGGAGCGAGAGGACGGCGGCGCTGGAGCGCTCACCCCGCTGAGCGCGGTAAGGCTTGGTGGGCCAGGGCAGCCGGCGACGTTCGCCGAGTGGATGTCCACGGCGCTGCGGCGCGAAGGGCTCACTCAGGAGGCCGCCGCGCGCCAGCTTGGCGTTTCGGTGAAGACGATCAGCCGCTGGGTGGGCGGCACGACGGAGCCACGGATGCGTGACCTGCGGCGGATCCAAGAGGTCTTTGGCACCTTGCCGCTACCGTAAAGAGGCGTAGATTGCCACGGCAGGGTGCTGGATCGCTCCTCGCTAGCCAGTATTGACTGGTTCGTCAATGGCCGGGACTGTGCCAGCCAGATTTGTCTAGCCGTCAGCTAGACGACTGGCCATAACTGTCCTACGGTGCTGCCATGGCCGTTCACCCGGGACGCCACCTCCTCGGCGCGGGACAAGGCAGGATCCGCCTGCTGACCACTCGCGACGGCCTGGTAGCGCAGGCTGGCCACGACCTGACCATCGAGGTCCGGACCTGGTCAGCTGACCTGCAGGTGACCGATGACTTCTCGGTGTCCGAGCTGACTGTGCGTGCTGACCTGACCTCGCTAGTCGTGCTCGAGGGCAAGGGCGGCGTGAAGCCCCTGACCGAACGCGACAAGCGCGAGATCGCAGTGACCGCCCGCAAGGTGATCGGCACCGACCGGCATCCCGGCGCGACCTTCAGTGCCACGCGAGTCGAGATAGGGGCAGATGGCGGCGGCGTCATCCACGGTTCGCTCACCATCGCCGGCACATCCCGCCCCTGGCAGCTCCAAGTGAGCCCGACGGGACCAGGCAGTTATCATGCGACGGCTCGGGTCCAGCAGTCGGACTTCGGGATCAAGCCCTATACCGCGTTCCTGGGAACACTGAAGGTGAGCGATGCCATCGGGGTCGAGATCGACGTCGACCTCACCGACCGGGGGCAGGACGATACGGACGGGAAACAGCGATGAGCTGGCGCCAGTTGGCGGTCAGGCCAGCTAGTGCTGGCGAGCCTGGCGGACAGGCCTCGGTGACTCGCGCCTTTGACCGGCGGCATGGCCCGACACGACAGCTTGAAGATCAGGCGGCTGAGATCACTCGCGCGGCCCATGCCATGGCGGCACGGTTCGACCGTGGCGGGAAGCTTGTGGTCTTCGGCGCTGGCGCTGCGAGCCCGGACGCTCAGCACGTCGCGGTCGAGTTCATCCACCCGGTGATCGTCGGAAAGAGGGCGCTGCCTGCTATCTCGCTGACGTCCGATGCGGCGACGGTCACGGCGGTGGCATCTCGCGAGGGCGTGGCAAGGATCTTCTCCTACCAGATCGAGGAGCTGGCCGAGCCGGGCGACATAGCACTGGGAATAGCACGCGATGGCGACTGCGCAAGCGTGATCGCGGGCTTGCGCGCGGCCCGGGACATCGGGCTGCTGACCGTCGCCCTGCTCGGCGGCCACGCTGATTCCGTCAGCGCGAACCAGGCAGCCGACCACCTGCTCACGTCAGCTTCCGACGACCCGCTCGTCGTCAAGGAAGTTCAGGTCACCAGCTATCACATCCTGTGGGAGCTCGTGCACGTCTTCCTCGAGCAGCCAGCCGCCCTGGCCAAGGTGGCGGGCCAGTGACCGGCGTCCGCGGCGCCGGCAACCCGCTGGCCCGGGCCGCCACGGGAGAGCCGGAAGCACTCGAGTGCCATGACGAGGTCTGCATCACGTGCTCGGACGCGGCAGTAGCAGTGACCGTGCTTCGCCTGCTCGACGATGACATGGCGGTCGTGGCCACGCCGGCCGGGGAAGAAGAAGTAAGCGTCGCTCTGGTGAGCGCTAGGGCCGGTGACTCCATACTCGTGCATGCAGGCGAGGCGATCGCGGTGGTGAGCCAGTGACCGGGTCGGTCGAGACGCTCTACCCGTTCCTGTACTCGGGCGGCGCCGATGCGCAGGCCGTCCTGGCGCAGGCGCAGGCATCCACCGTTGCCAAGATCAGCGAGATCGCCGACCTCAGGACCCAGGTGCGCATGCAATGCGGCGAGCAGCTCGTATCGTGCTCCCGCGACGCGGCTGCGCGGTTCGCGGCCGGCGGCCGCCTGCTGACGTTCGGCAATGGCGGCAGCGCAACCGACGCACAGCAGATCGCGAACCTCTTCATGAGCCCTGCGTCGTCGGCGGTCCGGCTGCCTGCCATCGGCTTGGCAAGCGACGTCGCTGTCGTCACCGCACTGGCGAACGACGTGGGCGTCGAGGTGGTGTTTGCCAGGCAGGCCGCGGCCTTCGGCCGGCCAGGCGATATCGCGCTGGGGCTGTCGACCAGCGGCAACTCCGAGAACCTGCTCCGCGCCTTCGACGAGGCGAGCCGCCGCGGCCTCATGACGATCGGGATTGCCGGGTATGACGGCGGGAAGATGGCCGAACTCGACAGCATCGACTTCTGCTTCGTGGTGCCGTCCACCTCTATCCACCGGATCCAGGAGGCCCAGACCACGATCTACCACGTGCTCTGGGAGCTGATCGCCGCGCAGCTCAGCGAGGTGGTGCAGTGATGGGAATGACAGCGCGCACGACGCTGAGCCCGCCTGTGCTCATCGCTGGGGTGGGCAATCTGTTCTTCGGCGACGACGGCTTCGGAGTCGAGGTAGCCAAGCGAATGGCCGAGCTCGACCTGCCCGACTGGGTGACCGTCGCCGACTACGGGATCAGCGGCATGCACCTGGCCTACGACCTCGCCTCGGGCTACAGCAGCGCGGTGCTGATCGATGCCGCTCCGAGGGGCGGTGCGCCGGGCACCGTGTACGTCATCGAGCCGGATCAGCCTTCAGATCCAGCCGGCCTGACCGGGGGTCAGGTCGCCAGCGGCGCGCTGCTCGACGGTCACGGCATGCAGCCTGACGTCGTGCTGGCGGTCCTTGCCATGCTCGGCGTCCGTGCCGAGCGGGTGCTGGTCGTCGGATGCGAGCCCGCCAGCGCTGACCCCGGCATTGGCCTGAGCGAGCCGGTCGCCGCAGCAGTGGATGAAGCCGTACGGGTGATCCTCGATCTGATCGGGCAGTGAATCGGAAGGTGGCCCATGTGCCTTGGTATCCCTGGTGAGGTTCTCGAGATCCTGCCTGACCAGCCGGACCTCGCAAGAGTGGACGTCAGCGGAGTGCGCCGCGTGATCAACGTCGGCTTGCTGGCCGACGAGCAGCTGGTTCCGGGTGAGTGGGTGCTCATTCACGTTGGCTTCGCGCTTTCGAAGATCGACGAGGACGAGGCCGCGGCGGCCCTGGCCTTCCTGGAGGGGATAGGGCAGGCCTACGCGGACGAGCTCGCGGCGCTCGCCGATTCACGAATCGAATAGGAGGCTCCGCCGTGCGCTTCGTCGATGAGTTCCGCGACGCGGAGAAGGCAAGGGCGCTGGCCGCCAAGATCGTCGCGCTCTGCGAGCCGGGCAGGCAGTACAAGCTGATGGAAGTGTGCGGCGGGCACACGCACACGATCTACAAGCACGGGCTCGAGGACTACCTCCCCGAGTCGATCACCCTCGTGCACGGGCCCGGCTGCCCGGTCTGCGTTATCCCGATGGGACGAGTAGACGACGCGATGGCCCTTGCGAGCGACCCGGACGTCATCATGACGTCCTTCGGCGACATGATGCGAGTTCCCGGCAGCAACGGCTCGTTCTTCGACGCCAAGGCCCGCGGAACCGACATCAGGATGGTCTACTCGCCGCTGGACTCACTGAAGATCGCCAGGCAGAACCCCGGCAGGCGAGTGGTGTTCATGGCGATCGGCTTCGAGACCACCGCGCCGTCTACCGCCATGACCGTGCTCAGGGCAGCCTCGGAGGGGCTGGAGAACTTCTCGATCTTCTGCAACCACGTCACGATCATCCCGGCCATCAAGGCCATTTTGGATTCGCCGGATCTTCGGCTCGACGGATTCATCGGTCCCGGCCATGTCTCGACGGTGATCGGCTGCCGGCCCTACGAATTCATCGCCCGCGACTATGGCAAACCTGTCGTCGTGGCCGGCTTCGAGCCGCTCGACATCCTGCAGTCCATCTACATGCTGATGCTGCAGCTATCCCGGGGTCAGTCGGCAGTGGAGAACCAGTACTCCCGCGTGGTGCCCTGGGACGGCAATCTGGTGGCACTCAAGGCGATCGGCCAGACCATGGAACTCAGGCCGTACTTCGAATGGCGCGGTCTCGGCTTCATCTCCCATTCCGCGTTGAAGGTCAGCGAGGCTTACTCGGCGTTCGATGCCGAAACCATCTTTGACGTGCCTGGCGTGCGGGTCGCCGATCCCAAGGCATGCCAGTGCGGTGAGGTGCTCAAGGGAGTGCTCAAGCCGTGGGAGTGCAAGGTGTTCGGTACCGCGTGCACTCCGGAGACGCCGATCGGAACGTGCATGGTGTCGCCCGAGGGGGCATGTGCGGCTTACTACAACTACGGCAGGCTGACCAGGACCAGGGTCAGGGAGGCGAGCAGGGCATGACCGCAGGCTGGGTCGAGCGCGCGCTCGCCGAGCACGACGACCAGGCGGCGGAACCCGCCCGGCGCGGCTCGCCGCAGCCGCTGCCGGGCACCGTCCGGGAGGAGCTTGTCCTGGAGCGCATCGACCGGGCCAGGCGCGCGCGAGCGCGCGTCAGGGAGGACCGGGTCACGATGTCGCACGGGGCAGGCGGCAAGGCGACCCAGTCGCTGATCGAGGCTATCTTCCTCGATG